>JALHDK010000160.1 GCA_022838965.1 Actinomycetales bacterium
GAGCGTGCGCCGCTCGATGGTGAGGCCGCCGATCCGCACCAGTCCGGCACCCGCGCCCCCCGCGGCCGCCCCGAGAATGCCGTTGAGGTGCAGGGCGAGGGTGGTCTTGCCCGCGCCGTTGGGGCCGAGGACGGCCACCCGTTCGCCGGGCGCCACCGTCAGGTCGACGCCGTGGAGGACCTGGGTGCCGTCCGGGTAGGCGAAGACCAGCCCGGACACCTCGACGGCGGGGGCACCGGCCGCCGGCGCGCCGGAGCTCACGGCGCCGTCACCAGCCCGACGGCGAGCGCCAGGCCCGCCGCCAGGGGCAGGACGGCGGCGGCCAGCCACTGGGAGGGTCGTGCGGGGGCGTCCTCCATCACCGGCATCCGGCCGGTGTAGCCGCGCGCGAGCATGGCCTGCTGCACCCGCTCTCCCCGCTCGTAACTGCGCACGAAGAGCGTGGCGGTGCCCCCTGCGGTGGCGGCGAGCAGCCCGGCCCGGCCCCCGCGGGCCGCGCGCGCGATCCGCTGCCGCTGGATGCCGTCCACGACCAGGTGCAGGTAGCGCAGCATGAACGCCATCACCGCCACGAGCGTGGCGGGCAGCCGCAGGCGGTCCAGTCCGACGAGCAGTGCCCGCGGATCCGTGGAGGCCGCGAGGAGGATCGCCGCCACCACGCCCAAGGTGGTGCGGGCCAGCAGTGTTCCGGCTCCCACCAGCCCCGCCTCGGACAACGCGACCGGCCCGAGGGTGACGCGGGGTCCCGTCGCCACGAACGGGAGCAGGAGCGCGAAGACGACGAAGGGGGCCTCCACCAGGGTGCGGCGCGCCACCACGCCCGCGGGCACGCGCGCCATCCCGACGGCGGCGGCGAGGATCGCGGCCTGGGCAGCGAACACGAGCCACGCCCCCGGAGGGGTCGCGACCACGACCAGCACGAAGGCCACCAGGGCGACGATTTTTGGGTGCGCCGGCAGCTGGTGGACCGGGCTGTCGCGCGGGATGAGGAGGCCGTCGGTCATGGGGCCGTTTCGGTGCGGTGCCGCGCGCCCCGCCGGGCGGTGATCCGCACCGCCGCCACGCCCAGCGCGCCGGTGGCCACGACGCCCAGGATGCCCGCGAGTCCCGCCGCCAGCGAGGCGTCCGCGATCCCGGTGACCGCGTAGCCGGCCAGGGGTCCGCTCGCGACGGCGGAGTCCCGGGCCGCCGCTCCGAAGCCCAGCGTCTCGCCGACGAACTCCAGTCCGTCGGGATGTGCGCTGGCGGCGAGGCTGAGCACTCCGGCGACCAGCACCGTCACCAGGCTGCCGGTGACGAGCGGGGATCGCATGGGGGGTGCGGTCTCGACGGGACGCGCCGGGAGCGGGTGACCGGCGTCGTCGGGGAGGACGAGGGCGGGCCGCAGGTCACGGGCGGCGTGGACGAGGTCGGGCCGCGTCGCGAGCACGGCGGACAGGACGGCCGCCGTGATGACGGCCTCGCCGACGCCGATGACCAGGTGCCAGCCGGTCATCGCCAGGGCGAGGGTGCGCAACGGAACGTCCACCACGCCGCCGACGGCGTACAGGCCGGTGAACGTCAGTGCCGCGGTCGGGACCGAGACGAACGCTCCGACCGCCGCGGCGGGGAGGACGCTCCGCGGCCGCCGTGGCAGCACCCGCAGCAGGGCGCGCATCACCCCCCACCCCACGAGGACCCCGACCACCGCCATCAGGGTGATGTTGGTGCCGAGGGCGGTGAGGCCGCCGTCGGCGAACAGCAGGGCTTGCACGAGGAGTACCACCGTCATGCAGACGACGGCGGTCCAGGGCCCGACGAGCGCGGCGGCGAGGACGCCTCCGAGGAGGTGTCCGGAGGTCCCGGCGCCGACCGGGAAGTTGACCATCTGCGCCGCGAACACGAACGCCGCCGTCAGACCCGGGAGCGCGGGGCCGGTGACCGCGATCTCCCGCTCGGCGTGGCGGAGACTGAGGCCCACCGCGCCCATCGCGACGGCGGCCGTCGCGAGCGACGTGGGGGCGTCGAGGAAGCCGTCGGGAACGTGCATGGCAGCATTGTCCCGCCGGCGGGTCTCACGTGGGTTTGTTCGGGTGTCCTTCGTGGTGCACCAATCGCGGTAGGTTACGTGTGTGATGCGCGCCACACCAGCACCGGTGGATCCCGTCGGCGCGCTGGAACGCATCGCCTTCCTGCTCGAGCGTGAACTCGGCGAGCCTCACCGCATCCGCGCGTACCGCCGCGCCGCCCAGCGGCTCGCGGCGCTGCCCGAGGCCGAACTGCGGCAGCGCCTCGCGGCCGGCACCCTCACCGACCTGCCCGACGTCGGGCCCAGGACCGCCCTCGTCGCCACCCAGGCGGCGGCGGGCCGCGTGCCGGACGAGCTGGCGCGGCTGGAGGCCGCGGCGCTGTTTCCGCTGGTCCCGGGTGGGGAGGTGGTGCGGAGCTGGCTGCGGGGCGACCTCCACGTCCACTCCGACTGGTCCGATGGCACGGCCCCGATCGCGGCGATGGCGCGCGCCGCGATCGGGGCCGGTCATGCCTACATGTGCCTGTCCGACCACTCGCCGAGCCTCACCGTGGCGCGCGGGCTCACGACCGCGCGGCTCCGGGAGCAGCTCGACGTCGTCGCACGCCTGAACGCGGAGCTCGCCCCGTTCCGCATCCTCACCGGCATCGAGGTGGACATCCTCGAGGACGGCACCCTCGACCAGGACGACGACGTGCTGGCGGGCCTCGACGTCGTCGTCGCCTCGGTCCACTCGAAGCTCCGCATGGAGCGCGACGCCATGACGCGGCGCCTGGTCTGCGCGGTGGCGAACCTGCACGTCGACATCCTCGGGCACGTCACGGGGCGGTTGATCACGGGCGGGCGGGGGCAACGGCCAGAGTCGGTGTTCGACGCCGAGCTGGTGTTCGAGGCGTGCCGGCAGTTCGGGGTAGCCGTGGAGATCAACTCGCGGCCGGAGCGCCTCGACCCGCCGCGGCGCTTATTGGCGCTCGCGGACGGGCTCGGATGCCTGTTCGCGATCGACACGGACGCGCACGCCCCGGGGCATCTCGACTTCCTCGACCACGGCGCGGCGCGGGCGCAGGCGCAGGGGATCCCGCGGGAACGGATCGTGAACGCCCGTGAGGTGGAGGACCTGCTGAGCTGGACGCGCCGTGGCTGAGCGGGGCGGCGGCGCCGACGGCGGGGGAGTGGCCCGGACGCCGCAGGCCGTGATCCGCACCTATCTGGTGCTGCTGCTCGGCAACACGCTGTCCGCCTCGCTGATCTGGGGGATCAACACGATCTTCCTGCTCGACGCCGGCCTCACCAACCTCGAGGCATTCGCCGCCAACGCGTTCTTCACCCTCGGGATGGTGCTGTTCGAGATCCCCACCGGCGTGGTGGCGGACACGATCGGACGGCGGGTGTCCTACCTGCTCGGCACGGTCACTCTCAGCGTCACCACGCTGCTGTACGTGCTGCTCTGGTGGCTCGGTGCGCCGTTCTGGGCGTGGGCGCTGGTCTCGGTGCTGCTCGGCCTGGGGTTCACCTTCTTCTCCGGCGCGGTGGAGGCGTGGCTGGTGGACGCCCTGGCCGCGACGGGCTACACGGGCACCCTGGAGTCGGTGTTCGGCCGGGGACAGGTGGTGGCCGGGCTGGCGATGCTCACCGGCTCCCTCGGCGGCGGGTTCCTCGCCCAGTTGACGAACCTGGGCGTGCCGTTCGTGCTGCGGGGCGCCATCCTGCTGCTGATGTTCGGGGTGGCGTGGCGGCTGATGCGGGACATCGGCTTCACGCCCCGTCAGGGTGGGCGTCCGCTCGCGGAGGCGGCCCGGGTGCTGCGGGAGTCGGTCGACCATGGCTGGCGGCGCCCGGTGGTCCGCTGGTTGATGCTCGAGGCGTTCTTCGCCGCGGGCGTCGGCTTCTACGTCTTCTACGCCCTGCAGCCCCACCTGCTCGACCTCCTCGGCGACCCGCGCGCCTACAGCGTGGCCGGGCTGGTGGCGGCGATCGTGGCGGGGTCCCAGGTGGTGGGCGGGCTCGCCGCCGCCCGGGTGGGGCGAGCCTTCCGACGTCGCACCTCGGCCCTCCTCGTGCTCTCGGCTGCGAACGTGGTGACGCTCGCCCTGATCGGCGCGGTGCGGAGCTTCGCGGCGGTGCTCGGGCTGGTCGTCGTGTGGGGGCTGCTGTCCGCCGCCGCGACGCCGGTGCGGCGTGCCTACCTGAACGGGCTGATCGGCTCCGAGCAGCGGGCCACGGTGCTCTCGTTCGACTCGCTCGTGGGGTCGGCTGGTGGGGCGTGGACGCAGCCGGTGCTCGGCCGGGCCGCGGATGTGTGGGGTTATGGGGGATCCTTCGTGCTCGGCGCCGGCATCGCGGCGCTGGCGTTGCCATTCCTCGCGCTCTCGCGGCGCGAGGGTGCGGCCGCGGACCGGACGGACGGGTCCCGCTGACGCGACGAAGGCGGGGAGCGCGGCCTGGTGGCCGCACTCCCCGCCCTCGGGTGCTACCGCTCGACCGCGCCGACGTCCGGCCCGGCCCCTTGTGGCCGGGTGATCCCACGCTGGTCGGTGGCCGGGTAGGCCGCCGGGTTCGCGGTGTCGATCGCCGGGCTGCCGTCGAGGAGCATGTGCGTCAGCGTCGGACCACCGTTGTCGGCGAGCGGGCCAAGCAGGGCGTCAACCCCCACCTGGTCCGTCGCTGCCGGCGTGCCGCACGTGCCGTCCTGCAGCACGTTGAAGCCGAGCGACTGCATGGTGAACGGGCCGCCGTAGAAGATGATGCACTCATCCCCGGAGTTGCCCCGTGGACTCCAGTGCGGCGCTGCCCGTGGCCCCGAAGGTTCCAAGGAACAGGCCACCTGCCGTGCCGCCCGGTGCCGTGTTGGCGGTGACGGTGGAGTATGAGATCGTCATCGCGCCGTCGGTGTGGAACACCCCACCGCCATGCCATCCCGCCGACGAGTTGCCGCTGATCGTGCTGTTCGTGATCACGGTGTCGCCGAGGGAGCGGACGCCGCCGCCCACGTCATTGGAGCTGTTGCCACTGATCGTGGAGCGTTCGATCGTGACGTCCGAGCCGAAGAAGCCGTAGACGCCGCCACCGGCGCCGCCGACCACCTCGTTGTCACGAACCGTGCTGTCGCGCAGCACCAGCACACCGTTCTCGCCGGTGTAGATGCCTGCGCCGCCCTTCCAGAATTCGATGCCAGCTGTGGTGACGCGACTGTCGGAGACCACCACGCGCTCCAGCGTGAGGGAGCCGTTGTTGATCACCGCTCCTCCGAGATCGAAGCCGTAGCCGTTGGTCAGCGTCAGGTCATTGACCGCCACGACGGCGGCCGCCGCCACCTCCAGCACGCGCACAGTCCCGCGGCCGTCGACGGCGAGTCCCGGCGCCCCGGACCCGTCGACCGTGACGGATCGGGTCGCACGCAGCGGCCCGCTCGTCAGGGCGATCGTCCCACCCGCCAGCGCCGGATCGAATGTGATCGTGCCGTCGGGCGCGATCGCCGCGAGCGCGGCGCGGAGGGAACCTGGGCCGCTGTCTGCGAGGGTTGTCACCTGGATGTCGGTGGGCGGGGGAAGCGGGACCAGGCGGACCTGGTCGATCCGCAGGTCGCCGGAGCCGCTCTCCACCCGGAAGCCGTAACCCCACACCTCGGTGAGGTCGAGGCCGTCGTTCGGAGCGCCCTTGGGCTGGTACGCGTCGGCGCTGCGTTTGAGGTCCTTCAACGGAACCGACACCTGCTTCCAGCCGGTGAAGTTGTCCACGAAGGAGGTCTCGAAGCGCTCGGCCGTGTCCGGTCCCTGGTAGACGCGGACGTAGTCGATCTTCGTCTCCCTGGGGAACTCGAGGCCGGGGTCGATGGCTCCACCGAAGTTGCCGCCGATCGCCATGTTGAGCAGCAGGAAGAACGGGTGGTTGAAGACCCACTCGTTGGGCGCCACGTCGGCCGGCGAGGCCTGGTGGTACTGCTGGCCGTCCAGGTACCACGTGATGCGGTCCGGCTCCCACACCACGGAGGTGGTGCGGAAGGCGCCGGGCACGCCGCCTTCGACCGTGATCCTGTCTCCGAACGACTGCCCGCCGGAGTACCCGGGGCCATGGATCGTGCCGTAGACCTCGTTGGGGAGGCGGCTGACGTACTCCATGAAGTCGATCTCGCCGGTCTGGGGCCAGCCGACCTGGTCGATGTCGGTGCCCAGGCTCCAGAACGCGGGCCAGAGACCGGGCCCACCAGCCGGCACCTCGATCCGCGCGTCGATCCTGCCGTAGGCGAACTCGGCCTTGTGCTTGGTGAGCA
>JALHDK010000582.1 GCA_022838965.1 Actinomycetales bacterium
CGTCGACCAGGCGGGTGTGACCGTCCTGGTCTCGGTCGTCGGTCAGGACGAAGGCAAGATCGTCTCCAAGACAATCGAGCGCCCTCTCGCGCGAGGGTGGTTTCAGAGTGGAATTGGAGACTTGCTCTGGTTTGGTATCGACGAGTTCGAGGCGCTCCCTCTCGCTGGCCAAGTCGAGCTCCGGTTGAGTATCTCGATCAGGGAGCCAACAACCGTTTCTGACCTGGCGCTGAGACCGCTGTTTGTGGGTGGCGGCTTCCGCCCGTGATCGGCAGAACCGGAGCGGCTTCCGCCCGTGATCGGCAGAACCGGAGTGGTCGGAGCGCCATGGGGTGCGAGTCGGCGCTGACCAGGTGCCCGGTGAGTCACTGCAGGTGCTATCGGAGTGCTCCGATCGAACTGACCAGGTAGGGTTTTGTGAGCTGTGTGCTTTTGCCCCGACGACACCACCGGCAACGTGAAGGCGATCGGTGCCTCGCGCTTCGTCTACGACGCCCTCTCGCGCCTGACCGAGGGCCGCGTGGTCGCCAACGGATCAGAACACGAGCAGACCGTGCAGTTCGACCCCTTCGGCAACCTCACCTGCAACACCACCACCACCTTCGGCACCCGCAACCTGCCCACCACCACCTGGAACAACCACCTCACCTCCGGCACCTACGACCACGCCGGCAGCCTCACCTCCTGGAACCTCTGGAGCTACGAGTGGGATCCGGTCGCGATGATGCGGCGGCGCACGACCGCCGGGCGGGACTGGCGCTTCTTCTACACGGCCGGCGACGAGCGGTTCTGGAGCGTCGATCTCGGCACCTGGGCGACGAGCGATTTCACGCTGCGAGACCTCGACGGCAAGGTGCTGCGGGTCTACGAGGCCGCCGGCGGCAAGTGGAGCCGCTTCACCGACTACGTCTGGCGGGGCGAGGCGCTGCTCGCGCGCGACTTCGCCTACACCCGCCCGGAGGCGTTCCACCTCGACCACCTCGGCACCCCGCGGCTGCTGACCAACCACCGCGCCGAGCGCCTCGCCCAACCCAACTACTACCCCTTCGGCGAGGAGATCACGGCCGAGACCCAGTTGGCCGAGCGGATGAAGTTCACCGGCCACGAACGCGACACCCTCGGCACGCCCGGG
>JALHDK010000583.1:0-694 GCA_022838965.1 Actinomycetales bacterium
TGGTACCCCGGGGAGGAACGGCTCGCCGGCCACCGAGGAGAGCCCGCCGCGGCTGCCGTTCCCGACCCCCTACTCCCAGACCAAGCACGAGGGGCAGCGGGCGATCGAGGCCTGGGCGCGGCAGGGGCTGCGGGTCCGGACGGTCTATCCGGGGCTCGTCTACGGCCCGCCGGGGAAGAAGGAGGGGGCGAACGTCGTCCTCCGGCAGCTCCTCCTTGGCCGGTTCCCGGTGCTCGTGGGCGCCAGCCGCCGGTCGAGCTGGGTCTTTCTCGACGACGTGATCGAGGCGCTCGTGGCCGTCCTCGAGCGCGGTGAAGACGGCCGGGGGTACCTGCTCGCCGGCGAGGTGGTCACCACCCGCGAGCTCGCCCGGCAGGTGGCGGCGATCTCCGGCCGCCCCGCCCCCCGGCGCGAGCTCGGGGTCGGCACCGCCCGCCTCCTGCTCGCCCTCACCGCGCCGTTCTGGCATCTCACCGGCCGCAAGCCGCCGGTGCCCACGGCCCAGCTCGCCTCGCTCACCCGGCACTGGGCGTTCGACGACCGCCGGGCCCGCGAGGAGCTCGGCTGGACCCCCCGCCCCCTCGCCGACGGCCTCCCGCCGACCCTCGCCTACCTCGCCCGGGCGGAGTAACGGGCACCGAAGTCCGGAGAGAAATCTGATCGAGCGACATCATTGACTTGGGCGGGGGGGGGG
>JALHDK010000583.1:703-1495 GCA_022838965.1 Actinomycetales bacterium
GGGGGGGAGAATACGAGGCCAAATTCAACAGAGAGGGGGGCGCGATGAGACAGAGAGTCGATCGTTCGTCCTGGAGCCCGACCAAGCTGACCCTGCCGGCGTGGTTGCTCGTCCTCGGCCTGGCCGGGGCCGGTTCGGCTTTCGGGCAGCAAGCGGCGGAAAGTGGAGGTCCGCCCGGAGCCGACACGGTAGAGGGTCTTCAGGAGAGGGCGATCCGGGAGACCTACCGGGCGCACGAGGAGGCCATTTACCGGAGCGGGAAGCGCATCGAGATCGAGCTCTCCGACTTCCGTACCATTTTGCCGGACGAGTATGCGCGGGTGCGCCTATCGGAACTCGTGGACGAGGTGCCGTTCACGATCCATATTACGCCCATTTCGGTATCGGGCCCAGAGGGCGAGGTGATCGGCGTCAGCTATGAGACGTACTTGCGGTATGACAGGCTGCAAGCCGATCACCCTCATGACTTGCTTCTGACGTTGGCCGACATGACGTTTGCCGACGTGCTGGAGATCGCGCGAAAGGACTACGCAGGCACCGTGCGGGAGCCGCTTGCCGTGACCTCTTTCCAGGTGACGACGAAGATCGAGATCGAGACGCTCCGGTATCGCGCCAATGCGAACTGGTTTCGGCTGCCAGCGGGTGACGACCCCGGTGAGTATCAGATCGTGGACGATGTCATGCTCTTCCGCCCCGAGATTCTCACTGGAGCCGATCCGGTTTTCACCATTCCCGAGCTCTATCGGGAGCAGGGTGCGAGAGAGGAGCGCTTACGGAGGCGAGTCGCGAGAG
>JALHDK010000161.1 GCA_022838965.1 Actinomycetales bacterium
CGACCAGCCACACCAGCACCTGCCACACCGCGATGCTGGCGGCGATGAGGGCGGTCAGCAATCCGCCACCCACCCCCAGCGGCAGGACGTAGGCGAGCCAGAGCACGGTGCGGGGCAGGCGGGCCGCGCCCCGGTTCCAGTACCAGGCCCACACGAGGGCGCCGGTCAGGAAGAGTGCTGCCGCGCGTCCGAGCTGGGAGCCCGATCCGAGCAGGATCTCGGTGGTGGTGAGGAGCCGGATGGCTGTTGCCACCGCGGCGACGAAGCCGGCGAGCGCGGCGACGAGCCCGATCAGCGAGCCGAGGAGCAGATGCGGTGCGGCGCGTCCGGGGTCGAGGGTGCGGCGGCTGAGACGCCAGTGGAACCACCACACCGCCCCGAAGACCACGAGGGTGGCCGGGCTGCCGCCGTCGTACCGCGCGGAGCGCACCACCATCGCGAGCGTCTCGGAGAGGGCGAACATGCCGACGACGAGCGTGGTGATGCTGGCGACCGTGACGTAGACCGTGTAGACGGCGGAGGCCCGTTCCGCGGGGTCGTCGCGATGGGCGCGGGCGGTCCAGCGGCCCAGGAGCCAGCCGAGCGGAACCCCGACGAGCACGAACGCCAGGGAGCGGGCAAGGTCGGCGGCGTCGTCATACCCCCTGCCCGCTCCGAGCAGCCGGCCCAGCAGGTCGGAGAGTCCGATGGCAGCGACGAGGACGAGCGCGAAGAGGACGAGGTACTGGAAGAAGCGCCGTACCCCCCGGGCCTCCCCGCCGGGGGCGGCCGGCTCCCGGCGGCGGAGGGCGTACACGAGGACCGCCACCAGCCCGATGGGGACGGCGAGCGACAGCAGCGAGAGGACGATGCTCATCAGTCCACCACCTTCGTGGGCTGGCAGGAGTAGATCGGCCACGGCTCCCCGGTGATGAGCCACGTCCCGTCCCGTCGTTCGAGGCGATAGGTCTCGCGGTGCGACCAGCTCTCGGCGATCCCGGAGTCCTCGGTGATCTCCACGATGACCGTTGCACGGTCCGCGGTGGTGGTCACGTTGACGACGCCGACGCGCACCGCGTCGGGGAGGTAGAACTGCAGGGGCGTCTCGCAGCCGAGCTCCGGGTCCAGCAGGCTGACGGCGGTCTCGTCGTCGCGGTCGTAGAGGGCCCTGATGAAGATCTGGACGGTGCCGTCCGGTGTGGCCCGATCCGGCTCGGGCGTGCTGCGCCGTGCCGAGACCACCGCGGCGGTCACGACGAGGGCCAGCACCAGTCCGGCCACGATGAGGAGGACGAGGTTCGGTCGCGCCTTCATGCCTGAAGTGTTCCACCCGCGGCGGAGGTCCGGCGGCAGGCGGGCAGGCGATTTGTAGCAGTCGGGGTTCCTCTGCCCCGGACGTGCTACTCGAACTCCTCGGATTCATCGTCCGTGTAGAACACGAAGAGGTCGGTGGTGCGCAGGACGTCATCGGGAGTCGACAGCAGATAGTCCTCCCGCTCGGCACGGGTGGCAATCGCGGCGGCCTCGAGCTCACGCAGCCGGTCCACGACGCCGCTGGAGCGGAGCAACTCCTTTGCCTCGGCGTACAGGGTCTCACTGCCGAAGATCAGCACCGACTCGTCGAGGATCTTGCAGGCGACCATCCTCGGGAACGTGTCGAACCGCGTCTGCTCACGCAGCTTGCTGCAGCGCTTGACGATGTAGTCGATCTCCTCCCGGAACGCCGGGTTCTTGAGGTAGTGGTACTTCTTCCCGTAGATGGCGTCGTCGAGGCCACGCACGAGGTCCTCGGGGGCGTCGTCGCGCACGATGACCACGATGTCCAGGTCCGAACCCTGGACGAGGGCGCCGGTGCTCCGCTCCGGCCGGCTGACGTCGTGCGCCATGTTGAACACGACGTCGCCGGCCATGAGGATGCAGAGGGGTTCCTCCTCGAAGCCCGCGACGAGGGGTGCCGAGATCTCGCTGACCAGGGCGGTCGCGAGGGCAAGCTTCTGGCTGCTCACCTCCGCCGTGTACAGCTCCACCTCGGCCGCCCGCTGGTCGATCGCGACGTCGTCGCCCGCGAGGCCGACCACCGTGTAGGTGAGGAACTCCCGCAGGATGGAGGGCGAGAGCCGGGCGTAGCCGTCGACCTTGCGGTCGAGCCGCATGTAGCGGCGCCCCACGGGTCTGGTGGTCAGGCGGGGGGAGAGCTTGCAGGTCTTCCAGAGCGCGAACGACTCCGCCCCCGTGGCCTCGCGCAACTCGGCCCCCGTTCGCGGCCCGGAGGCCACGAGGTCGACGATGCGCTCCTCCAGGGTCGTCATCAGTGCAGGTGGCCCGTGCGTGGGTTCCGGGCGAAGGTGAGTTCGGCGACGGGCGTGTACGGTTGGTCGCGGAGATCGACGACCTCGTACCCGCGGGACGAGACCTCGTCACGTCGCTCGAGCACCTCGGCGGCGGCCGCCTCGTCGAGCACGTAGATCAGGGTGCCGCCCTGCTCGACGTACCGCTGGCCGTAGGAGATCGGCACCTCGCAGGTCACCGGTCCCAGGATGGACTCCCGCACGGGGACGGTCTTCCGGGGGCCGTTCGCGACCAGCACGACGGTCTGTGCACGATACACGAGTTCGGCGCCCATGGAGATCGCGAAGCGCGGGCTGTCCTCGACGCGGTCAAAGTGCCCGTCCGCGACCGCGTTCTCCACCGTGTTGTCGTCGAGCTGGACCAGCAGCACGTCGGACCCCTCGAAGGGGATGCCGCTCTCGTGGAAGGCCACGTGACCCCTGCCGCCGACGCCGACCACGTGCAGGTCGATGCCTCCGGCGGCGGCGATCTTCCGGCTGTATGCCCTGAGGATGTCATCGCGCACCGTCCCGAGGATGCCGGCCGCGTCGTCCGTGATCCTGACCGACTTGCCCTTGCCGGCACCGGCGATCTCATACCACTCGGGATGCTCGTCGAGCGCCCGGAGCAGCGTCGTTTGATCGATCAGTGTCCCCCACGGCACGTTGGTCTCCACGAACGGCCGCTCGAGCAGGGCGAAGAACTCGGCGATCATGAAGTAGCAGTAGGACTCCGGGTGCAGGGCGCGCTGCTGGGCGTTCTCCCCCGGCAGGCCCACGTACTCGTCCAGGTTGAAGGAACGCACGCGGCGGGGATCGATCCGGCCGCCGTTGAAGGCCTTGGCGAGGTGCCTGTAGAGCCCGGTGGGAGAGTTCCCCGTCGCGAGGCCGAGGACGTACTCCCCCTTCTCCGCCTGCTTCTTCCGGATGTCCGCCTCGACGATCTCCGCGGCGACCGCGCTCATCTGGTCGAAGTCGCGCGTCACAAGAATGCGGAACGACATCTCTCTCCTCCTCAGCCGAGCGCGGCTGCGACGACGTCCGCGACCTCGCGCGCGTAGCGCTCGGTGAGGTCGACCGTCGGACCCTCCACCATGACGCGACACATGTTCTGCGTACCCGAGTAGCGCACCAGAACGCGGCCCTTGCCCTCGAGCTCCGTCTCCACCCTCCGGATCGCCTCGACGATCTCCGGGACGCTCGTGATCTCGGGCTTCCGCGACACATCGACGTTGATCAACTTCTGGGGGAACACGTCCATCAGCGTGGCGAGCTCGGAGAGCGGCTGCTGGGCCTTCAGCACCGCTGCCACCAGCTGGAGGGCGGTGAGGATGCCGTCCCCGGTGGTGTGGTGGCGGAGGAAGATCACATGGCCGGAGTCCTCCCCGCCGAGGACGGCGCCGAGCCGCTGCATGTCCTCGAGTACGTAGCGGTCCCCCACCTTGGAGGCGTGGTGCGTGAACCCGTACTTCTCGCACGCCACCTTGAGGCCCAGGTTGCTCATGATCGTGCTGACGAGCAGGTCGTTCGCCAGCTTGCCCTCCTTCTTCAACTGGACGGCGTTGATGACGAGGATCTGGTCGCCCGTGATCTCCTCGCCCTTCTCGTCCACGGCGATCAGGCGGTCGCCATCGCCGTCGAAAGCCAGGCCGATGGCCGAACCGGTCTCGAGCACCGTGCGCCGCAGGTCCCGGGTGTGCTGTGACCCGCAGTTGTCGTTGATGTTCAGGCCGTCCGGGCGATTGTGGATGACGGTCACCTCGGCCCCCAGCTCGCGGAAGACCGCGGGGGCGACCTCGTAGGTGGCGCCGTTGCCGACGTCCATCGCGATCTTCACGCCCTCGAGCGAGAGGGTGCGCGGGAAGGTGTTCTTCAGGAACACGATGTAGCGCGCCATGGCATCCGCGAGCCGCACCGCCTTGCCCATGTCCCGGGGCGGGGGCACCATCGAGGCGAGCTGGCCGCCGAGGATCAGGTCCTCGATCTCGGCCTCCTGCTCATCGGAGAGCTTGAACCCCGATCCGGCGAACACCTTGATGCCATTGTCCTGGTAAGGGTTGTGCGACGCGGAGACCACGAAGCCCGCGTCGGCACGCATGCTCTCGGTGATGTAGGCGATGCCGGGCGTTGGCAGCACGCCCACCATCTGGGCGGTGCCACCCATGGATGTCACGCCCGCCTCCAGGGCGCTCTCCAGCATGTAGCCCGAGATGCGGGTGTCCTTGCCGATGACCACCCGCGGATGGCTCCGGTTCCTGCGCAGCACGTACGTCACCGCCTGGCCGACGGCGAAGGCCATCGTGGCGTCCATGGGGTAGCGGTTGGCCTCTCCCCTGATTCCGTCGGTTCCGAACAACTTCCCCATGGGGTCTCCTTCTGTGGATGCTCGAGTGTCA
>JALHDK010000162.1 GCA_022838965.1 Actinomycetales bacterium
CCACGCCACCTGTTTCTGCATGCAGTTCTCGCACGAGCTCGCCGAGAACGGCACCCCGCCCACGCAGCTCACCGCCAGCGCGGAGGTCACCTTCCAGGTGGGCGCCGGGATCACCGGCATCCACCTCGACGTCACGGGCCAGGTGGACGGCATCAGCGCCGAGGACTTCGCGCGCATCGCCGAATCCGCGAAGGGCAACTGCCCGGTCTCGCAGGCACTCAAGCCGGAGGTGACGCTGAGCGCCGCTCTGGTCTGATGCGGCTTCAAGGGACGGCCGGCCCTCGATGGGGGCCGGCCGTCCCGGTTTTCGCACCAACCCTTCACACGATCGCTTCAGCGCCCGGCCGCATCTGGACTACCGTGACCCTCATCGGATGTGACACCCCTCACAGTGGAGGAACCAGTGAGCACCTCGCGGCATCGGCATCTGTCCCTCCTGCTCGCTGGAGCACTGACCGCCGCGGTGGTGCCGGCGCTCGCTGCGCCGGCCGTGAGCGCTGCTTCCCCGACCGAGCTGTTCTTCAGCGAGTACATCGAGGGCTCGAGCAACAACAAGGCGCTGGAGATCTTCAACGGAACCGGCGGCGCGGTGGACCTTGCTGCCGGGGGCTACAACGTCCAGATGTTCTTCAACGGCTCGGCATCGGCGGGGCTGACGATCAACCTCACCGGGACGGTCGCGAACGGGGACGTGTTCGTGGTCGCGCACTCCTCGGCGAATGCCGCGATCCTCGCCCAGGCCGACCAGACCAACGGGGCCGGCTGGTTCAACGGGGACGACGCCGTCGTGCTGCGCAAGGGCACCACGAACCTGGACGTGATCGGGCAGATCGGGTTCGACCCCGGCACCGAGTGGGGTTCAGGATTGGTGTCCACGGCCGACAACACGCTGCGGCGGCAGGTGGACGTGTGCGCTGGTGACCCGGATGGCTCAAACGCCTTCGACCCCTCGGTCGAATGGGACGGTTTCGCCACGGACACGGCCGACGGCCTCGGCACCCACACCGCCAGCTGCGGCGTCGAGCCTGGGGACGCGGCTCCAGCGGTGTCCGGGACGTCGCCCGCCGACGGCGCGACCGACGTCGCCGTGGGCTCGAGCATCACGGTGACCTTCACCGAGCCGGTGACCGTGACCGGGGACTGGTTCACGCTGTCCTGCTCCGTCAGCGGCGCGATCGCCGCCACGGCATCCGGTGGGCCCACGAGCTGGACCATCGACCCAACCAGCGATCTCCCGTACGGGGAGACCTGCACCCTGACGATCGCTGCGGCGAACGTCACCGACCAGGACACCGACGACCCGCCGGATGAGATGTTCGCCGACTTCACGATGTCCTTCACCACCGCTGCCGACGTGTGCGTGCAGCCCTACACGCCGATCTTCGCGATCCAGGGGAGTGGGCCCGCAGCGGCGATCACTGGGACCGTCACCACGGAAGGCGTCGTCGTCGGGGACTACGAGGGCCCCAGCCCGGCGCTGCGTGGCTTCTACCTGCAGGACCTCACGGGAGACGGTGACGCCGCCACCTCGGACGGAATCTTCGTCTTCAACGGGAACAACGACTCGGTGAACCTCGGCGACCTCGTGCGAGTCTCCGGCACCGCCGCCGACTTCCAGGACCAGACCCAGATCTCGGCGAACACCGCCTCCATCACGATCTGCGACACCGGAGTCAGCGTCACGCCGACGGACGTCACCTTCCCACGCACCGAGCCTGGTGACCTCGAGCCCTACGAGGGCATGCTCGTCAAGCTGCCGCAGACGATGTATGTCACCGAGCACTTCCAGCTCGGCCGGTTCGGCCAGGTGGTGGTGTCCTCCGGCGGGCGGCTGCAGCAGCCCACCAACGTGGTCCTGCCCGGCGACCCGGCGCGAGAGCTGCAGGCCGCGAACAACCTGAACCGCATCATCATCGACGACGCGCTCAACAACCAGAACCCCGACCCCATCCTGTTCGGGCGTGAGGGCGCGCCGCTCTCGGCGGCGAACCCGTTGCGCGGCGGGGACACGGCGACGGGAACGATCGCCGTCATGACCTACACCTGGGCCGGCAACTCGGCGAGCGGCAACGCCTACCGGGTGCGGCCGATCAACGCGCTCGGCGGGCACGTGTCCTTCGAGCCCACCAACCCGCGGCCCACGGCCGTTCCTGATGTCGGCGGCACGATCCAGGTGGGAGCGCTCAACCTGCTGAACTACTTCAACACCTTCACCGGCTGTACGGCCGGCGTCGGTGGGGTCCCCACCGACTGCCGCGGTGCCGAGAACCTCACCGAGTTCAACCGGCAGTGGCCCAAGACGGTGGCCGCGCTCGTCGCGATGGACGCCGACGTCGTCGGGATCGTCGAGATCGAGAACGACGGCTACGGCCCCACCTCGGCCATCGCCGACCTCGTGGACCGGCTCAACGCGGCCACCGCGCCGGGGACGTGGGCGTTCATCGACGCCGACGCCGCCACCGGCCAGGCCAACGCCCTCGGGACGGACGCGATCAAGGTGGGGGTCATCTACCGCCCGGAGGCGGTCACGCCCGTCGGGACGACGGCGGCGCTCAACTCGGTCGACTTCGTGACTGGCGGCGACACCGCCGACCGTAACCGCCCGGCGCTCGCGCAGGCCTTCCGGGACAACGAGACCGGCGGGGCGTTCACCGCGGTGGTCAACCACCTGAAGAGCAAGGGCAGCGCGTGCGACGTCGCGGGCATCAATGACGGCCAGGGCGAGTGCAACCTCGTGCGCCTCGAGGCCGCGGAACTGCTGGCCGAGTGGCTCGAGAGTGACCCGACCGGCACCGGCGACCCCGACGTCCTCATCGTGGGTGACCTGAACTCCTACGCCAGGGAGGACCCGATCGCCTTCCTCGAAGGCGCGGGCTACACGAACCTGATCGCGCAGTTCGCCGGCCCGGACGCCTACTCCTACGTCTTCGACGGGCAGTGGGGGTACCTCGACCACGCGCTGGGCTCGGCGTCGCTGACCGGCCAGGTGACCGGGGTGGCGGAGTACCACATCAACGCGGACGAGCCCTCGGTGCTGGACTACAACACCAACTTCAAGTCCGCGGGCCAGCTCGCCTCGCTGTACGCGCCGGACGAGTTCCGGGTGTCCGACCATGACCCAGTGATCGTCGGCCTGACCCTCACAAACGCCCCACCCGTGATCGAGACGTTCACCGCGACGCCATCGCCCGTCAGGGTGGGCGTCCCCGTCACTGCGGCCGCCACCTTCACCGACGACGATCTCCTCGACACCCACACCGCCACCATTGACTGGGGCGACGGGACGACGACGCCCGGCGTCGTCGTCGAGGCGGACGGCACCGTCAGCGGCACGCACGCCTACACGGCGGCTGGGATCTACCCCGTGACGCTCACCGTGATGGACGAGTGGGGCAACGAGGACTCGGCGACCGCGGAGGTGGTGGTCTTCGACCCGAACGCCGGGTTCGTCGTCGGCGGCGGGTGGTACACGTCGCCCGCGGGCTCGCTCGTGGGCACGCCGTCGTGGAAGGGCAAGGCCACGTTCGGGCTCTCGGTGAGGTACGGGAGCGGGATGACCGTCCCCACCGGGAACTTCGATTTCAACCTCGCGGGCGCGCCGTTCAAGGCCTACGCCACGGGCTTCGACTGGCTGGTGGTGTCCGGTGACACCGCGCGGTTCGCCGGCACGGCGACGGTGAACGGGATGGACGGGTACACCTTCCTCGTCACCGTCACGGATGGGGGCAAGAAGCCGGACACGATCCGGGTGGTGATCCGTGACAGCGGCGGCGCGCTCGTCTACGACGGCGGCACCCAGACCGTGAAGGGTCAGCTCACGCTGCAGAAGACGCCGTAGCACACGCGAGGACGGCCGGCCCTCGATGGGGGCCGGCCGTCCCGCGCCGTTGCCCGCGCCGTCGTCGGCCTACCGCCCGCTGCCCTCGACGACGGTCTCGCTCGGCTGGACCAGCACATACCCCTGGCCGCCGAACGCCATCTGGACCGTCTCGCCGCTGCCGCCGCGCACGAGCGACATGACACCGCCGGTGTCCACGCGGATGTTCATGGTGACGCCGGAGGTCCAGAGGACGACGGCGTCGGCGTCGGCAAAGGTGGGGGCACTGGCCACGTCCAGGGCCACAGGCTCGCCGCGGGTGGTCACGGCCACGTAGCCCGTGCCCTGCAGCAGCACGTTGTAGAGCCCGCCGGCCATGGCCGCGCCGTGGGAGGAGATGCGCCGGATGTCCGACTGGATGGACGCGGAGTAGGCGAGCACGTTGGCGCCGTTGACGGAGATGGCGTCGTTGTCGAGGTACATCACCTGGATGTCTGCGGCGCGATCCGCGACGAACAACTCGCCCTGCCCGGTGCACTGCATCATGTGGACGCCCTCACCGGTCACGGCGGCCTTGAACATCTTGTCAAGACCCCCGGAGCCCTTGTTTTCGAAGTGCACGTCCCCCTGGTAGGCCACCATCGAGCCCTCCTTCGCCCACACCGGGCCGTAGCCCATCTGGATCTTCAGGAGCTTCTTGTTCTGCAGGGAGAACGGGTCCTGCGAGGTGTTCTCCCTGTGGTCCGTGAACAGTGATCCGTAGATTGCCATGAGTCCTCGCGCTCGCACCCGGGGCCGGCGGTCCGTTCCGGCCGATTACCCCACGCTAGCGCGCGCCCGGAACCGTGGAAGGAAGTACCTGCAGGTGCGTAG
>JALHDK010000163.1 GCA_022838965.1 Actinomycetales bacterium
CAACCGGACCGGAGCCGCCGCCGTCGCCATGTACGTGGACGACGTCGCGGAGGCCGCCGCCGTCGACCCCGCCCCCCTCCACGCGGACCTCGCCCGCGCCCAGGCCTACAACGCCTCCCTCAGCCCCGCCGCCCTCTGGGACCCGTGGGGCAGCGAGACCCCCGCCCTCTCCCCCGCCCACGACGCCTACCTCGCCCAGCTCGCCACCTTCGGCGCCATGGCCCGCCTGCGCATCCCGCAGATCGACGTCGATCTCCCCATCGTCCACGACGTCACCACCGCCTCCCTCGCCGACGCCGTCGGCCACATGTACGGCACCTCCCTTCCCGTCGGCGGACCGGGCACCCACGCCGTCCTCGCCGGCCACGCCAGCCTCGGCAGGCGCACCATCTTCGACCGGCTCCCCGAGGTGCAGCTGGACCAGACCTTCTTCATCGACGTCGCCGGCACCACGCTGACCTACCGCATCGACCGGATCACCGTCGTCGAGCCGTGGGAGCTGGAGGAGGTTGCGGCCATCCCCGGCGAGGACCACGTCACCCTCGTCACCTGCTACACCCCGCCCGGCGAGCACCTGCAGCGCCTCCTCGTGCGCGGCGTGCGCGTGCCCGACGCCGCCCCCGCCGGGTCCGGCGACGCCGTCGCTCCCGCCACGGCCGACGGCGGCACGCCGCTCGCCGTGGCACCCGTCGAGGCCGACGCCTCGATCCTGGGCTGGATGGTGCCCCGCCTGGCCGTCGCCGGCGGCGCCGTCGCGCTGGCCGTCATCATGATCGTCTCCTGGGCCGTTGGCGACCGGAGGGCTGCCCGCCGCGCCCCCGCCCCCGCCGAGCCCCGCATCGAGAGGCCCGAACCCGTGGGAGCCCTGCGATGACCGCCGTCCTGACAGCCCCGCCCCCGCCGCCACCGCCGCTCCCGCCCGCCCCCGCCCCGACGCCCGACCGCCGGCCCCGCCGCGCCACCCGGAAGCGCGCCCGGCTGCAGCGCCTCCTCCCGCTGTTCCTCATGCTCGCCGGGGTGATCGTGCTGCTCTACCCGGTGGCGGCCACCCAGTACAACAACGCCAAACAGCGGGAGTTCGCGGAGGAGTACAACAGCGACGTCGCGCAGGCGGACCCGGCCGACCTGACCGCCGACCTCGAGGCGGCCCGGGAGTACAACTCCACGCTGGAGGGCATCCCGATCCTCGACCCGTGGCTCCTGAAAGTCCAGGGGCCGCCGGAGTCCGGGCCGTACGCGGTGTACGAGTCGCAGCTGAGCCGATTCCCCGTGATGGCGCGCATCAGGGTCCCCACCGCACGGATCGACCTGCCCGTCTACCACGGCACCACCGACGACGTCATCGCCAAGGGCGCCGGCCACCTCTACGGGACGTCCCTGCCCGTGGGCGGGATGGACACGCACGCCGTCCTCACGAGCCACACCGGCATGGCGAGCGCCACCCTCTTCGACCACCTCACGGACGTCAAGGAGGGGGACCTCATGTTCGTCGATGTGGCCGGCGAGACGCTCGCCTACCAGGTGGACCAGATCAAGGTCATCCTCCCCAACGAGATCGAGGACCTGACCAAGGTGGAGGGCCACGACTACCTCACCCTCTTCACCTGCACCCCCTACTCGGTCAACACGCACCGGCTCCTTGTCCGGGGCGAGCGGGTGCCGTACACCCCCGAGGTCGCGGCCGTGGCGGAGGAGGCCGAGCCGCCGCTGTTCGTCTTCGAGCCGTGGATGTGGTGGCTGCTGGCGGGCGCGGTGGCGGGCCTGCTGGCCCTGCTGGCCATCGTGGTGCGGGAGCGGCGGGCGGCCCGGCGCCGCAGCCGGCACCGGGCGGATGGTCGCAGCGACTCCCGGCCCCCCGCCGGGTGACACCCGGTCAGGCGTTCGCTGATCGCCACCAGAGCGGGTGGTGTTCCCGCAGCTCGTGGTGCGACGGCATCGGGTAGAACGCGAGATCGGGCCCGTTGCCGTAGAAGAACCCGCTGCCGTGCTTCACCATCCGGTAGGTGAACGCCCCGGACTGCACCCGCTCAACGATCTTCGTGTCCTTGTCCGGCCGGGACACCTCGAGCAGCACCTCGCGCAGGTGGTAGATGTTCTCGTAGGGCAGGTCGATCGCCTGCCCCCGGGCGGGATCCGTGGCCAGCTCGCCCAGGTCGAGTTCCACGAAGCAGAGGCCCGGGAACCGGAGAAGCTTCGACGGCGAGATGGTGACACGTTCGTAGAACGCGCGCGGATCCCGGGAGCTGACCACGAGGCTGTTCACCGGCGCCAGCTCCTTGTACAGGTGCAGTCCGTCGCCCGAGGGCAGCGGACCAGCACTGCGCTCGATCCCCAGCGTGGCGCCGTAGGCGGTGGTCAGGTAGAGCTTCCCGAGCGCGTTCACCGGGATGTGTTCGAGGACGCGGTAGGTGGAGACGTAGACGGAACTCTTCGGGCGGCCGTCCGGATGCGGCACGCACCGCGCGAACGCGGCGGCGAGATCGAAGTAGTCGGGCAACGCCGCGGGATCGACGTCGAAGAACAGCGCCTGACCCTTCGACTTGTAGTCATGGCCGGTCGCGTAGTACTGGCCGAACGTCTCCGGCGGCAGCTGCGAGGCGATGAGCGCCTCAGGGACCAGCGAGTAGTACAGGTACGTGTCCATCATCAATTCCTACCCGAGTCGCGCTCTCACTCCCACTCGATGGTGCCCGGGGGCTTGGGCGTGGTGTCGTACATGACGCGGTTGACGCCGTCGACCTCCGCTGTGATCCGCAACGTGACGCGCCGCAGGAGGTCGTGGGGCAGCTCGGCCACGCCCGCGGACATCGCATCCGTGCTGTGGATCGCCCGCAGCACGATCGCCTCGCCGTAGGTGCGACGGCCGTGGACCACGCCGACCGAACGCACCCCGGGACAGACGGTGAAGTACTGCCAGATGTCCCGGTCAAGCCCGGCGTTGGCGATCTCCTCACGGAAGATGGCGTCGGACTCCCGCACCAGCCGCACCTTCTCGCGGGTGATCGCCCCGACGACGCGGACGCCCAGTCCCGGCCCGGGGAACGGCTGGCGCCACACCAGTTCGTGCGGCAGGCCGAGCGCCTCCCCCACCTCCCGGACCTCGTCCTTGAAGAGATAGCGCACCGGTTCGACCAGCTCGAAGTCGAAGTCCTCCGGCAGGCCGCCCACGTTGTGGTGCGACTTGACCACACCCGTATCGGAATTGCTCTCGAGGATGTCGGGGTAGATTGTGCCCTGCACGAGGAAGTCCATCTCTCCGAGCCGGCGGGCCTCCTCCTCGAAGACCCGGATGAACTCCTCGCCGATGATCTTCCGCTTCGCCTCCGGGTCGTCCACGCCGGCGAGCCTGTCGAGGAAGCGGTCGACGGCGTCGACCGTCACGAGCCGCATGCCGAAGTGCGGGCCGAACAGCTCCTCCACCATCTCCGGCTCGCCCTGCCGCATGAGGCCGTGGTCCACGAAGATGCAGGTCAGCTGGTCACCCACCGCCCTGTGGACGATGGCGGCGCACACCGAGCTGTCGACGCCGCCGCTCAGCGCGCACAGCACCTCACGGTCGCCCACCTGCTGGCGGACCTGCTCGACCATCACGTCGACGTACTCGGTGAGCGAGCCGTCGAATCCCGTGCGCTCGAACAACGTCTCTCGGGTCATGGGGAAGCCTCTCCTCGGGACTGGGGGTGCGGGCCCATGCTACGGCGGCACCCGCGGACGACGCGGCAGCGTCCCACCACTGCGGTGGAACACGGGCCGGCGCCCCGGCCGTGGAGGACCGGGGCGCCGCCAATGATCTGGCCGGGGCGCGCTACGGCGTCCAGCCGTCGGACAGGGTCCGCAGGAACGCAACGATGGCCATCTCCTCGTCGAAGGTCAGGCGCAGGTTGCCTAGTTCCGCGGTGTTGACGTTCTCGGGTACCTCGGGTGCCGGCCAGCAGTTGGCCGCCAGGGCCTGTTCCTCGGTGTAGTCGCCGGGGCACGTCGGGAGCACGTCGCGGGTGTTGTAGAAGTGGACGATCCCCCACAGCGACTTGAAGTAGCCGTTGTGGCCGTAGGCCTTGACGATCGTGTCCTCGCCGAGGGCCACGTTGCGGAGCGTTGGCACCTTGTGCTTGCCCATGTTCTCCGCGGCGAACCCCGCCCAGTCCGCCCGGGTCGCGAGGAACCCGCCGAGGCCTGGATCCACAAACGCCGGGTTGACCGTGTATACCGGGTTCTCCGGGTTCTTCGGGAGGCCGAGGTTGTCGAAGGTGTAGTCGGTGAACAGGGGTTGCCTGCCGCTGCTGGTGTGGCACGCCTTGCACTGTCCCTTGCCCTGGAACAGCGCGAAGCCGCGCCGCTCCTCCTTCGTCAGTCGGCCGAGGTCGTACTTGGAGCTGAAGGCGTTCACCTCCGGGGAGGCCTCGTAGGCGGCAATGGAGAGGGCGAGTTTGTCGTAGGCCGTGTTGGACGTGCTGCGATCGTCTGGGTCGAGGTCGACATAGCCGGTCTCCGGGATGGCGCACTGCGTCTCGACATCCGCCGGCCAGGCGATGTCGCAGGTGCCCTCACCCCAGACGTCCTCGACGGACACGACGTAGGCCGACGAATCCGCCGTGCAGCGGCTCATGCCCCGATCCGCCACCGGAGATGACAGCGACCTTGCCGGGCCGGGGCGCATCAGCACGGATGACCAGAC
>JALHDK010000584.1 GCA_022838965.1 Actinomycetales bacterium
CTCCGCAACCTCCTCGTGCAGTTCCTCCGGGATGCCCGGGCCCAGCGCCTGCGGCTGGCCCTGACGATCGGCGGCCTCGCCTGGGGGACCGCGGCGGTCGTCCTCCTCCTCGCCTTCGGCGAGGGGTTCGGCCGGCAGCAGATGGTCCGGCAGCAGGGGCTTGGGGAGTCAATCGTCATCAACTGGCCGATGCGCACGACGCTGCCGTGGCAGGGCCTGCCGCGGGGCCGGACGATCGCCATGACGCCGGAGGATCTGACCTGGCTCCGGCGTGAGGTGCCCGAGATCGCCCGGCTCAGCGAGGAGTTCCAGCGGGGCCGGGCCCGGATCGCCTGGCAGGACCGGTCGCTCGCCGTGAACCTGACGGCCACCAACGTCGAGCGCCGAGCGCCGCCGGGTCGTCTTCCTCGGCGACGCGATCGCCGCCGAGCTGTTCGGAAACGAGAGCGAGGTGGTGGGCCGGACGGTGCGAATCGACGGGGTACCGTTCCTCGTGATCGGGGTGATGGCGAAGAAGCTCCAGGATTCCTCCTACAACGGCCGGGACGAGAACCGCGCGACGATCCCTTCGACCACTTTCCGGGCGCTCTACGGCGTCGACGAGGTGGATTTCTTCATCTACCAGACCGCCAGCCCCGCGGACGTCCCGGTGGCCCGCCGCCGCGTCCAGGAGGCGGTCGCCCACCGCCTGCGGTTCGATCCGGACGACATGGAGGCGATCCAGGTCTGGGATCTCACGGAGATGGAGAAGTTTCTCGGCTCGTTCTCCCTGGCGTTCCAGATCTTCCTTCTGAGTGTCGGCTCGATGACGCTCGTGGTCGGCGGCATCGGCGTCGCGAACATCATGTATCTGACGGTGGAGGAGCGCACCCGCGAGATCGGCATCAAGATGGCGCTCGGCGCCCGGCCGCGCTTCGTCCTCGGACAGTTCCTCTGCGAGACGCTGCTCCTGACCGGGATCGGCGGGGCGGTCGGGTTCCTCTTCTCGTGGACGGTCTGCGCCGTCTTCCCCGCCAACGGATTCGCCGAGTACCTCGGCACCCCGTCGATCTCCTGGCCGGTGGCGAGCTTCACCGCGGCGATCCTGGGGGGTGTCGGTCTCGTCGCGGGGTTCTTTCCCGC
>JALHDK010000164.1 GCA_022838965.1 Actinomycetales bacterium
CACGTCCTCCGGGCGTGCCACCACGTGCACCGCAAGCCGCTTGTGGGTGCCTGCCTCGGTGACGTCGAAGCCGGCACCGTCGTCGAGCCGCACCCGCAGCGCGATCGGCGAGCGGCCGGGCTTGAGGGCCGTGGCGGGCACGACGTCGTACCACCGCAGCCACCCCGCCCTGGCGAGGTGGACGAGGAGGTGGGGGCCGTCGTCGGCGGTCGCGAGGTCGATCCACTTGCCGTGGCGGACGACGGCGCCCACCGCCCGGCCCTCAAGGTCCCCGGGCGCGGGCGCGACGGTCTTGAGGGCCCAGATGGCGCCCACCTCGACCCGCGTCATCGTCCGGCCCACGGCGCGGCCGCGCAGGAAGCCGACGAGACCCTCGACCTCCGGCAGTTCAGGCATCCGGCAGCTCCGCCCGCCGCGGCGGGTTCGCGCCAGCCCGGGAGACGGTGATCCCGGCACAGGCCAGGGCGCGTGCGACGGCGGGTCGCACGTCCTGGAGTCCGGCGGTGGCGAGCCGCTCCCGTGCGGCCGGACCGCCGAGCAGACCCGCGTCAAGGAGTCCGGAGAGCACCCCCGCCATGAAGGAGTCCCCGGCCCCGACGGTGTCCACCACGCTGACGGGGGCCGCCGGGAGCCTCGCCGTCTCGTTCCCGATGCTGACCAGGACGCCGTCGGCGCCCAGCGTCACCATGACGAGGGCCGGGCCGAGGGCGTGCCAGCGCGCGACGGCCTCCTCCGGCGTCGTCCCGTACAGCCAGGCGACGTCCTCCTCGCTCGCCTTGACGACGTCGGCGAGCGCCACCAGACGTTCGATGGTGGCGGCGGCCGTGGCCGGCTCACCCATGAGGGTGGGACGGGCGTTGGGGTCGCAGGAGATCGTGGCGTGCGGGCGCGAGTGCGCGACGATCGCGGCGACGGCGTCAGCTCCGGGCGGAAGCGTGGCGGCGATGGACCCGGTGTGGAGATGACCGCCCTCGGGCGCCACGAGGTGCGGGTCCACCTGCCAGTCGAGATCGAACTCGTAGGTGGCGACCTTCCGCGCGTCCAGGCGCGCGAGCGCGGTGGAGGTGCGCGGCGCGACGTCGCTGCCCGCGGACAGGATCACGCCTTCCGCTGCCAGCAGCGCGCGGATGCGCCCGCCCCGCTCGTCGCGTCCGATCCGGGTCGCGAGTGTGGTGGGGTGTCCGAGTCGGGCGAGACCCACCGCCACGTTCGCGGGGCTGCCGCCGACATGCTCGGTGGGCATGCCGTCCAGCGGCACGACGATGTCGATGAGGGCCTCGCCCACCACGAGCACGGGGGTGTCCATGGGGGCAACAGTATTACCGGCGCTGCATCGCGGGGAAGCAGGGCCCGCGCGCCTCCGTGCGGTCGGTCCGCGCTGACGGCGCCTTCCGATGATACCCCTAGGGGTATATACTCCGGACCATGAGCATCCGCACCTCCCGTCTTGCCACCGCGATCGCCGGGGGCGCCCTCGCCCTCTCCCTGACCCTGTCCGGATGCACCGGCGGCGACGGCGGCGGTTCGGCCGGGGCGACGTCGTCGGACGTCAGCGCCCCCCGGATGGGTGAGCACGTCGACGCCACGACTTTCATGGCCGGGATCCGGGCCGGGAACGTGACCGTCATCGACGTGCGCACCCCGCAGGAGTTCGCCGCCGGCCACATCGAGGGCGCACTCAACATCAACGTCGAGTCCCCCGACTTCGCCGCCCGGATCGCCGACCTGGACCCTGAGGGCACCTATGCCGTCTACTGCCGGTCCGGGAACCGTTCGCGCGTGGCCGTGCAGCAGATGGAGCGGGCGGGGCTGACAAACGTGTTCGGGCTCGACGGGGGCATCGGCGCCCTCAGGAAGTCCGACCTCGTCACCGGCTGACCCCCGGCAGACGTCGGGGAGGGCACATCCCCCTCCGGGAGCGGGACGCCGCGCCCCCGTTGCAGGATGTGCCCTCCCCCGGAGTCCTCAGCGCTCGCGGTTCGCCAGGTAGTAGCGCACCAGCGCCTGCGTGGAGGGATCCTGCGCGGCGAGCGCCGCCTCGTCCCCGGCGACGGCCGGCGCGATCTGCATCGCCAGCTGCTTGCCGAGCTCCACGCCCCACTGGTCGAACGAGTCGATGCCCCAGACGATGCCCTGCACGAAGGTGATGTGCTCGTACAGCGCGATCAGCTGGCCGACGACCGACGGGGTGAGCGACGGGGCCATGATCGAGGTCGTCGGCTTGTTCCCGGCGAAGACACGGGCGGGGACGATCTCCTCCCGGGTGCCCTCGGCCCGGACCTCGTCGGCCGTCTTGCCGAAGGCGAGCGCCTTCGTCTGCGCGAAGAAGTTCGCGAGGAAGAGCTCGTGGACGTCGTTGTCGCCATCCTTGAGCGGACGGGCCGGGGTGGCGACCGCGATGAAGTCGGCGGGAATGAGCCGCGTGCCCTGGTGGATCAGCTGGTAGAAGGCGTGCTGGCCGTTGGTGCCGGGCTCACCCCAGAACACCTCACCGGTGTCCGTGGTCACCGGGCTGCCGTCCCAGCGCACCGACTTGCCGTTGGACTCCATGGTGAGCTGCTGCAGGTACGCCGCGAACCGGTGGAGGTACTGGGCGTAGGGCAGCACCGCGTGGGTGTGGGCACCGAGGAAGTTCACGTTCCAGACGTTCAGCAGTCCCATGAGCAACGGGACGTTCTGCGCGGCGGGCGCGGTGCGGAAGTGGACGTCCATCGCGTGGAAGCCGGCGAGGAAGTCCTTGAAGGCGTCCGGACCGATGGCCACGGCCACCGACGTCCCGACGGCGGAGTCGACCGAGTACCGGCCACCCACCCAGTCCCAGAAGCCGAAGGCGTTCTCGGGGTCGATGCCGAAGGCGGCGACCTTGTCCAGCGCCGTGGACACGGCGACGAAGTGCTTGGCGATGGCCTCCGCATCCTTCTCGGGGCTACCGTCAATGGCGCCCTGCGCCCTCAGGGTGTCCAGCAGCCACGTCCGGACCAGGCGGGCGTTCGTGAGCGTCTCGAGCGTGGTGAACGTCTTGGACGCCACGATCACGAGCGTGGTCTCGGGGTCGAGGTCGACGGTCTTCTCGTAGCTGTCGGCGGGGTCGATGTTCGAGATGAAGCGGCAGGTGAGCCCTTCCTGCACGTAGGGCTTGAGCGCCTCGTACACCATGACGGGCCCGAGGTCGGACCCGCCGATCCCGATGTTGACCACCGTCTCGATGCGCTTGCCCGTCACGCCCTTCCACTCGCCGGAGCGCACCTTGTCCGCGAAGGCGTAGATCTTCTGCAGCACGGCCTGCACGTCGGCGTCGACGTCCTGGCCATCGACGATGAGCTTCGTGCCGGGCGGGTTCCGCAGGGCGGTGTGCAGCACGGAACGGTTCTCGGTGATGTTGATGCGCTCGCCGGTGAACATCGCCTCACGGCGCTCCTCGAGGCCCACCTGCTCGGCGAGCTGGAGGAGGGCGGCCACGATGTCCTCGGTGATGAGGTTCTTCGACAGGTCGACATGGAGATCGGCGGCCTGGTATGTGAACCGTTCGGCGCGGGCGGGATCAGCGGCGAACCAGCCGCGGAGGTCAGGCGCGAGCGAGTCCCTGAGCTCGGTGAGCTGCTGCCAGGCTGGGGTGCTGGTGGGGTCGACGGGTGTTTTCATCTGCGTGTCCATCCAGGAGAGACCGGCCCGCCTCGGTGCGGGCACCTTCCCTGCCAGCCTAGCGATTCACCTGCCCTTCCACGGGCGGTTGCCATCACCTCATAACGCCGACGCGCCGCCGTCGCCGTCGTACGCTCCTGCCAGGACACTCGAGCGGAGGGACGACGATGAAGCTGGTGGTGGTGGGTGGAGTGGCCGCCGGTGCGTCGGTGGCGGCACGCGCGCGGCGGCTGGACGAGTTCGCGGAGATCATCGTGTTCGAGCGGAGTCACCACGTGTCCTTCGCCAACTGCGGACTGCCATACCACATCGGCGAGGTGATCACGGACCGCAGCAGACTGCTCCTGCAGACGCCCGCCAGCCTGCGCGAGACGCTCAACATCGACGTCCGCATCGCCACGGAGGTCACCGCCATCGACCGGGCCCAGCGGGCCGTGACGGTGCGGGAGGTGGACACCGGCAGGGAGTACACCGAGACCTGGGACAGGCTCGCCCTCTGCCCCGGGGCCGCCGCCATCCGGCCGCCCGTCCCGGGCATCGACCTGCCCGGCATCCACGTCCTGCGCCGGCTCGGGGACATGGACCGGATCAAGGCGGAGCTCGATGCCGCCATCGCCGAGAAGAAGCGGGGGTCGCGCACCGGGTTCCGGGCGGTCGTCGTCGGCGCCGGCTACATCGGCATCGAGATGGCGGAGAACTTCATCCACCGGGGCGTGGACGTCGACGTCGTGGAGATGGCGGACCAGATCCTGCCGCCGCTCGACAAGGAGATGTCGGTCCCCATCGAGCGCCACCTGAAGAGCCGGGGAGTGACGCTGCACCTCACCCAGGGCCCCGGGGGCCGGCTGCGGGTGGAACTCGGCAACAGCGAGCTGCTCCTCGCCGACCAGGTCATCCTCGCCACCGGCGTGCGGCCCCGCACCGAGCTCGCCCGCGCGGCGGGGCTCGAGCTGGGGGAGCGCGGCGGGATCAAGGTCGACACCCACATGCGGACCAGCGATCCCGACATCTTCGCCGCCGGCGACGCCGTCGAGACCCCGCACACCGTGCTCCCCGGGATGTGGCTCACCCCCCTGGCCGGCCCCGCGAACCGGCAGGCGCGGGTGGCGGCGGAGAACATCTGCGGCCGCGACACGGAGTACCGTTCCACGCAGGGCACCTCGGTGGTGAAGGTGTTCGACATGGTCGCCGGTGGCACCGGGGCGACGGCACGCCAGCTGCGACAGCTGGGCGTCCCGTTCCAGGCGGTGCACGTGCACCCCTCCGATCACGCCGGGTACTACCCGGGCGCCACGATGCTGCACCTCAAGGTGCTGTTCGACCCCGGGACCGGACGGCTCCTCGGCGGTCAGGCCGCAGGGTTCAACGGCGTCGACAAGCGTCTCGACGTCCTCGCCTCCGCGCTGCGGGCCGGCCTGACCGTGTTCGACCTCGAGGAGTTCGAGCTCGCCTACGCTCCCCCGTTCGGCTCCGCGAAGGACCCGATCAACATGGCGGGCTTCGTGGCGGGCAACGTGATCCGCGGGGACGTGCGGCTCTGGTACGCGGAGGACTGGCCGGAGGCCACCGAGGGGGCCCGCATCATCGACGTGCGGGGCCCGCAGGAGTACGGCATCTGGCACATCCCCGGCGCGGAGAACGTCCCCCTGCCCGTGCTGCGCTCCGCCTGCGAGACGTGGGACAAGGACGCGAAGATCCGCCTGAACTGCGCGGTCGGCTTCCGCAGCTACCTCGCCCACCGGATCCTGGTCCAGCGCGGCTTCACCGACGTCGCCATGCTCTCGGGCGGGTCGACGACGTTCCGGTTCTGGCACGACGTCGAGCCCGCCGAGCTGCGCGCCCCCGCGGCGATGGAGAACTACGCGGAGACGGAGTCCCTCGAGGTCCCGTCCGAGGCGACCGGCGTCACGGTCGACCTCGACTGCACCGGGCTCGCCTGTCCGGGTCCGATCCTCAAACTCACGGAGCGGATCAACACGCTCAACGACGGCGACGACGTGACGGTGCACGTCTCCGACCCGGGCTTCGCCCAGGACGGCCCGGCGTGGGCGCGCCGCAACGGCCACCAGCTCATCTCCATCACGCCGGAGGGCCCCGGCTACCGCGCCACCTTCCGCAAGGGCGGGGCCGTCGGCGCGGACCGGCGAGGCGTGGCAGCGGCCCCGGCGAAGGGCAAGAGCTCCATGGTGGTCTTCTCCGATGACCTCGACCGGCAACTCGCGGCGTTCATCATCGCGAACGGCGCGCTCGCGATGGGGGACGACGTCTCGATGTTCTTCACCTTCTGGGGACTCAACGCGCTCCGGCGGTCCACACCGCCCAAACGCGAGCGCGCCACGATGGAGCGACTGTTCAGCGCGATGATGCCTTCCGGCCCGCAGGACCTGAAACTCTCCCAGCTGCACATGCTGGGAGCGGGCACCCAGCTGATGGGCCGCATCATGAAGGAGAAGAAGGTCTCCAGCCTGCCGGAGCTGATGGACAGCGCCATGAAGGGCGGCGCCCGCATCGTCGCCTGCACGATGACCATGGACCTGCTCGGCATCGCCCCGTCCGACCTGATCGACGGGATCGAGCTCGGCGGGGTGGCGACCTTCCTCGACGACGCCTCGGACTCCCGCACCACGCTCTTCATCTAGCCGGTCAGCGCGCCTGCGTGACCCAGGAGAGGTTCCTGTCGTGCTGGTCGAGGAGCCAGTCCGGGGCGTCACGCAGCCGGGGGTCGTCGGTGTGGTCGCCGAGGCCGGTGAGGTAGCGCAGGTCCATCTCCACCCGTCCGGCCGGGGCGTCCGCGCTACCAGCGACGGCGACGTGCCCGTGGCCCGGCACCAGCGCGACCGCTCCACTGGCGAACGGCGCCATCACCCGCAGGCCCGCGAGGTAGCCCCGCACGCCCTCGCGGTCGGGGATCGGGATCTCGACGTCGGAGAGCATGTCGCCCGCCACCAGCACGCGCGCGTCCTCCACCCAGAGGGCCGCGTGCCCGGGACAGTGGGCCCCGTGGGGGAGCACCCGCACGCGCGGCCCCTCCCACGGGATGACGTCGTCCGCCAACCCGGTGACGGCGCCGACGAGGGACGCCAGATCGGCCGGCCAGTCCGGACCGAGCCCGGCGACGAGCGACGCCTGATGGTCGCGGGCGTACCGCGCGGCGCGCGGCGTGGACCAGCGGGGCGCATCGCCGAACCGGGGATGCCAGAGCACATGGTCGTAGTGGCCGTGGGTCGCCCAGCCGGCCACCACCAGCAGGCGCTCCCGCTCGAGCCAGTCCGCAATCGATTCCAGCTCGTCGGGTTCCCAGGCGGGGTCCACCAGGAGCACCTCCCTGCCGCGCGCGGTCATGCGGCCGGCCACGACGGTGGTGGTGGTCAGCATGCAGCGTGACGTGAACACCCAGATTCCCGGGACGATCTCGCGCGGTCCCATGGATTCCACGGTAGGGCACCGGGGACCGCGTGGGCGGCCGGTTGCTGAGCGCGCGCTGAGGCGTGCCGCGCCGCCCGCCCACCGCGGGCGGCGGGCGGGGAACTCAAACCCTGTTCCGGGCCGAATCACCCTCCACGACGGTGACGAGACGCTGGGCATGCTCAGCCAGGCGGGCCGGCAGGGCGACACCCCCGGCGAGACCGGGGCGGTCGTCTACCTGGAGGTGAAGGACATGACCGCCGCCCTGCAGGTCGCGACCTCGATGGGGGCAACCGTGGAGATCGGACCCGAGGTGGACGAGCCGTCCGGGGCCGTCTATGCGGACATCGTCGACCCGTTCGGCCTGCGCATCGGGCTCGTCCAGGAGTCCCCGTCCCCCACCGCCAGCGACGATGACGCCGTCCCCTGACGACGCCGACGGCGGGGGCTCGCGCCGGCACCACCACGGCAACTGCTGACAACCGGGCCGAACCCCCTCGCGGGCCGGCAAGGTCCACCTAGGCTTGCAGACATCTCAAGGCGGAGAAAGGAAAACCCGAATTGTTCACACTCACCGGCATCGTGAGGGTCATGGGCACGGCCGCGGCAGCAGGGCTCGCCGGGGCGGCCGTCCGGCGCCGGCTCGACGGTGTCAGGCAGGTGCGCCGCTCCGTCGCCGAGTACCGCGAGCACTGGCGCACGCTCGCGGCGTCGCACACGATGAACGGCGCGGCCCTGCGGTACGTCGCGCTCGGCGACTCCGCCGCCCAGGCGGTCGGCGCCTCGACCCCGGACAAGGGGTACGTGGCGGCCGTGGCGCAGCACGTGGCCAGCCGGGCGGACAGGGATGTGGCCGTCTACAACCTGTCGGTCTCCGGCGCAAAGGCCGCGGACGTGCTCACCGATCAGCTCCCGCGGCTGGCGGACCTCGGCTTCGTCCCCGATCTCCTGACTCTTGGCATCGGCGGCAACGACGTGGTCGACCGGCGCATCGCCGTCGCCCGCTTCCTCGACACCATGGCCGAGGTGCTCGCGGAGCTGCCCCCGGGCAGCTTCGTGGCGGACCCGCCCGGATTCCTGGTCCCGCCCTTCGAGGGGAGATCGGATGCAATGGCGGAAGGAGTCCGGCCGCTGATCCGTCAGGCCGGTCACCACCTCGTGGCGCTGCACCGGGCGACACGATCGGCCGGGCACCTCGGGTGGATCCGCAACGTCGCTGCCGATGCCTTCCATCCCAACGATCGCGGCTATGCGGGGTGGGCCGCGGCGTTCATCGAGGCTCTGGACGAGTCCGGAGATCCTCCCTGGCGGCCGGGGACCTAAGCCCCGTGCGACTTCATACCCTCCGGGGTATATTGGGCACCGTGATCCACAACGAAGTGCGCCGGCTCCTCATCCTCGGCGCCGGCCTGGCAGGCACCACCACAGCCAACAAGCTCCGCGCCAAACTCCCCCGGTCCGAGTGGGAGATCACCGTCGTCGCCAAGAACGACATTCACGACTACAAGCCCTCCTACCTGTTCATCCCCTTCGGGATCAACGAGCCGGAGCAGGCCCGCCGCAGCGCCCACAGCTTCATCAACGACGGCATCACGTTCCTCATGGGAGACGTGGAGGTCGTGCAGCCGGAGGAGAGGAAGGTCGTCCTCGCCGACGGGCGTGAGCTGCCCTACGACTTCCTCGTCATCGCCACCGGCGCGCACCCGCGCCCGGACATGACCGAGGGCACCCTCTCGGACGAGTGGCACAAATCCGTCGGCGAGTTCTACTCGCTCGAGGGAGCCATGGCGCTGCGCGAACGGGCCTTCGCATGGCGCGGCGGCAAGCTCGTCATGCACATCACCGAGTTCCCGATCATGTGCCCGGTGGCCCCCCTCGAGTTCGTCCTGCTCGCCGACTCCTGGCTGCGCCAGCAGGGCCTCCGCGACGAGACGGAGATCACCTACGTCACCCCGCTGGACGGCGCCTTCACCAAGCCCGTGGCTTCGAAGATCCTCGGAGACCTGCTGGAGAAGCGGAACATCAAGGTCGAGGCCGACTTCATGATCGAGCGCATCGACGCCGC
>JALHDK010000165.1 GCA_022838965.1 Actinomycetales bacterium
AGGTTCTGCTTGGTGCAGTGGTCGGTGTGCAGGGCGACCGTGATCGGGTAGTTCTTCGCCACCTCGCGGGCGTAGGCGGCAATCGCGAGTGAACCGGCGACCCGGTCCTTGACGAAGGGGCCGGACGCGTACTCGGCGCCGCCGACGGACACCTGGATGATGCCGTCGGACTCGGCGTCCGCGAGGCCCTTGAGCGCCGCATTGAGGGTCTGCGAGGACGTCACGTTGAAGGCGGGGTAGGCGAACTTGCCCTGCTTCGCACGGTCGAGGAGTTCGCGATAGGTCTCGGGGGTTGCGATCGGCACGGGGGCCTCCATTGGTCGGGCGAGCACTACGCGCCCAGAATATCCACGGCCGGTCGGACGCGACACCGGATGACCGCTCCCGCATCCGGCTATGACGAGGGCTCGCCGGTGCCGTGCTGCAGGATCCACGCCCACATCGCGATCGCGGCCGCGGCCCCCACGTTGATGGACCGGGTGGAGCCGTACTGGGTGATGTGGAGGATCCGCTCGCACCCGGCCACCATCTCCGGGGAGAGACCGTGCGATTCCTGCCCGAACACGAGGACGGTGTCGCGCTCCAGCACGGCCCCCTCGAGGGGCCGGGAACCGGGCAGATTGTCCACCCCGATGACGTGGACGCCCGCTCCCCGGGCCCACGTGAGGAAGTCGGCGGCGGTGGCGTGGTGGCGCAGGTGCTGGTAGCGGTCCGTCACCATCGCGCCCCGCCGGTTCCAGCGCCGTCGCCCCACGATGTGGACCTCCGCGGCTGCGAAGGCGTTCGCGGACCGCACCACCGAGCCGATGTTCGCGTCGTGGGCGAGGTTCTCGATGGCCACGTGCAGCCGGTGCCGGCGCGTGTCGAGGTCCGCGACGATCGCCGCGAGGGTCCAGTAGCGGTAGCGGTCGACGACGTTCCGGGCGTCGCCCCTCTCCAGGAGCTCCGGATCCCACTGGTCACCGCTGGGCCAGGCCTCGCGTCCGCCAGGCCACGGCCCCACCCCGGCGGTCGGGGCGCCGTCGGCAGTCTCCGTCACCTACGGACGGGGGGCACCGGATCCGCCGCCCTGGCCGAAATCGACCCGGGGGACGTCCCGCGACGCCCCTTCGGCCTCGAAGTAGCCGGCCCTCCGGAAGCCGGTGATCTGGCCGACGATGGACGGCGGGAACGTCTCGAGCCGGGTGTTGAACTGGCGCACGTTCGCGTTGTAGTAGCGACGCCCGGCGGCGATCCGGTCCTCGGTGTTGGTCAGCTCCGACTGGAGCGCCTGGAAGTTCGCGTCCGCCTTGAGGCCCGGATACGCCTCCGCGACCGCGAACAGCCGCCCGATCGCCGCGGTCAGCGCGTTCTCGTGGGCGGCCTGTTCCGCGCGCGAGGCGGCGGGCTGGGCAGCGGCGGCGCGCGCCCGGGTGACCTCCTCGAAGACGCCCCGCTCGTGGCTGGCGTAGCCCTTGACCGTCTCGACCAGGTTGGGGATGAGGTCGTAGCGGCGGTGGAGCTCGACATCGACCTGGCGCCACGCCTCCTCCACGAGGTTCCGCAGCCGCACGAAGCCGTTGTAGGTGGCGATGAACCAGAGGATCACGGCCAGGACGAGCCCGCCGATGACCAGCAGCACGAGAAGGGTCGAGTCCATGGTGCCTCCCGGGGTTCACGGTGGCTCAATCCAACCACACGGCACCCCCGTGCGGCGGAGGTGGGTCGCTACAGGCCGAGGTCGGCGAGCCCGAGCGCGTGCAGGTACGGCAACCCGGCCGCCTCGACCGCCTCCCTGGCGCCGGTCGCCCGGTCGACGACGACGGCGCACGCCACCACCTCGGCCCCCGCCTCCCGCAGCGCCGCGACCGCCTGGAGGACGGAGCCGCCGGTGGTGGAGGTGTCCTCGACCGCGACGACCCGGCGGCCGGCGACGTCGGGACCCTCGATCCGGCGCTGCATCCCGTGCGCCTTGGCCTCCTTGCGGACGACGAAGGCGTCGATCGCGAGGCCGCGCGCGGCAGCGGCATGCATGATGGCGATCGCGACCGGATCGGCACCGAGGGTCAGCCCGCCGACGGCATCGGTGTCGCCGGGACCGTAGCCGTGCTCGTCCAGCAGGTCCAGCATGACGTGCCCGATCAGGGGTCCCGCCTCGTGGTGCAACGTGGCGCGCCGCATGTCGACGTAGTGGTCCGATTCGCGCCCGGACGCGAGGATCACGCGCCCGTGCACCACCGCGAGCTCCTTCACGAGCTCCGCCAGGCGTGCGCGCTGGGGGTCGTTGCCCATCAGGCCTCCTTCACATCGCCCGCGCCGACAGCGACGGGCCCGTCGTGGCCCGCACCGCCCAGCGGGGAGCCGCGTGGAGCAGTCCCGCGGCCACCTTGTACATCAGGGACGGGGTACACACCACCCGCCCCCGCCGCACCGCGTCCAGCGACGCGCTGACCACATCCTCCGCCGACAGCCAGCCGACGTCCGGCCACGTGTCCGCCTTGAGACCGGCTGCCGCGTGGAAGTTGGTGCGAACCAGTCCGGGCAGCACCACGGTCGCCGTCACGGGCGTCGTCCGCAGCTCCGCCGCGAGCCCCTCGGTGAACGACTTCACCCACGCCTTGTGCGCCGCGTAGGTGCCCATCACCGTATGGGCCGCCACCGAGGACACGTTCAGGATCGCCCCGTGGCCCCGGGCGACCATCGCCGTCGCGGCGGCGTGGGAGAGCACCAGCACGGCGCGGACCAGCACGTCCAGGGCCTCCTCCTCCCGCGCCAGATCGCCCCCCACGAAGCTCTGGCCCAGGCCGAAGCCGGCGTTGTTCACGAGCAGCCCCACCGGGGCGGCCTCCGCGTGGAGCCGGGCGGCCACGTCCCCGAGGTCGTCCCGGCGGGCGAGGTCACGGGCGAGGACCTCGACACGCACGCCGGCAACCTGCCTGATCTCGTCCGCGAGCGCGGCCAGCCGGTCCTCGCGCCGCGCCACGAGGACGAGGTTGTGCCGCGCCGCCGCGAGCTGCCAGGCGTACTCGAGTCCGAGTCCGGAGGACGCCCCGGTGATGAGTGCCGTTCCCATGGGGCAAGCGTAGCCAGCGCCGGGGATCCGCCCGCACGCGGGGTACCGTAGGCCCATGAAGCTGGCCACGTGGAACGTCAACTCGATCCGCACGCGCGTTGACCGGGTGGTGGGCTTCCTGGAGCGTTCCGGCGTGGATGTCCTCGCCATGCAGGAGACGAAGTGCAGGGATGACCAGTTCCCCGTGCTCCCCTTCGAGGCCCTCGGCTACGAGGTGGCGACCCACGGGCACTCGCAGTGGAACGGCGTCGCGATCGCGTCCCGGGTGGGGCTCGACGACGTCGCCCTCGGTTTCGAGGGGATGCCGACCTGGGGGGACACTCCCGCGTCGGAGGCGCGGGCGATCGGGGCGACGGCGGGTGGCGTGCGCGTGTGGAGCCTGTACGTCCCCAATGGCCGCGCTCTCGGGGACCCGCACTACGAGTACAAGCTGGCCTGGCTCGCCGCGCTCCGGGAGGCGGCGGGAGGCTGGGTGCGCGCCGACCCGGAGGCGAAGATCGCGCTGGTGGGTGACTGGAACATCGCACCGCTGGACGAGGACGTCTGGTCGATGGAGTTCTTCGCGGGGGCCACCCACGTCTCGCCACCGGAGCGGGCGGCCTTCGCCGCATTCGCCGAGGTGGGGTTCACCGAGGTGACCCGGACGTTCGTGCCCCGGCAGTTCACCTACTGGGACTACCAGCAGTTGCGCTTCCCCCGCAACGAGGGCATGCGCATCGACTTCATCCAGGCGTCCCCGGCACTGGCCCGCATCGTCACCGGTGCGACGATCGAACGCAACGAGCGCAAGGGCAAGGCACCGTCGGACCACGTTCCCGTGGTGATCGAGATCGCCGACTGAGAGCCCTCAGTCCAGCACCGCGTAGTCCGCGAGGATGGCGTCCGAGAGCGGTGGCCACGCCTCCTGGTGGGTCTCGCTGAAGGGTGCGGCGCCCACGAAGCAGGCCGCGAGATGGACGTCCGGGTCCACCCAGAGGAACGACCCGGCCCAGCCGAAGTGGCCGACAGTGCGGGGGGAGTTGTTGTTGCCCGTCCAGTGCGGGTCCTTGGCGTCCCGGATCTCGAAGCCCAGTCCCCAGTCGTTCCGCTCCTGGCGGCCGTAGCCCGGCAGCACGCCCCGCAGTCCGGGGAACTGCACCGTGGTGGCCTCGCGGAACAACTCCGGGGAGAGCAGCAGTCCGTTCAGGATGGCCCGGCCGAACTCCGCCAGGTCCACCGCCATGCCCCGCATGCCGTGCGCCGGCGAGCCGTGGAACTCGGCGGTGTCCATGCCGAGCGGCTCGAGGACCATCTGCCGCGTCCAGGCGTGGAAGTCCCCTCCGACCCGGGCGGCCACGTGCGCCGCCGCCAGCTCGATCCCGCGGTTCGAGTAGATGCGCCGCGTCCCGGGCGGGGCGACGGGCGCCCCTGCGTCGAGCGGCAGGCCCGAACAGTGGGAGAGCAGGTGCCGGAGGGTGGCGCCCTCCGGACCGGCCGGGTCCTCGAGGGACACGTGGCCCCGGTCCACGGCGATCAGGCAGGCGTAGGCGGAGACCAGCTTGGTGACGGAGGCCCATTCGAAGACCCGCACGGGGTCACCGCGAGGCTCCCCGGGCGCGTCCGCGGGGGACGTGTCATCGATGAGCCAGCGTGACCGGATGAGATCGAGGAGCACCCGGGTCTCCTGGATCATGTCGAGGGGACCGCCGACGCACTCCGGCGCGGCGACCGGGGAGTCCGCCCGTGCGCAGAGCCACTGGAGCTGCAGGCCGTCCGAGGCGGCGGCGATCAGGCGGGCGAGCTGCAGCGAGGGGGCATGGGGTCGCACGCGGCCGGCGGCCTTGCCCTCTCGAACATCCTGGCGAGGTCCAAGATCGTCCTCTCGAAGTGCTCCTTGAGCCACGGGTGCGCCGGATGGTCGGACGAGAGGGCACCCATCGACATGGACGCGAAGAGCGCGACCAGTTCCGGGTTGTGGGTGTTGGTCTCGATGATCCGGAGCCAGCGGTCGAGTGCCTCCTCGGGCCGGCCGTCCCCCGCCGGGGGTTCGGTGGCGCCGCGCCGGCGCAGCACCTCGATGAACAGCGACTCCTTGGAGGGGAAGTGGTGCAACAACCCCGCCTTGGAGATGTCGGCGGCCTGGGCGATCTCCGAGAGCGAGGTGCCACGGTACCCCGAGGAGCTGAAGAGCCGCAGCGCCTCGGTGAGGATGCGTTCACGCTTGTCCTCGCTGCCCAGCGGGGGGCGGCCCGGGCCACGCCGCGAGCCCGCCACGTGCTGCACTGCCATGCCGCTCCCTCCATCCAGACACGGCGTGCCCTTATCGTGACATACGCAGGCAACTCAGCGCATGTTTCACGGCTGGGAGCGGCCGGCCCGGGGCTGGCGCGCCCGGACGGCCACTGGGATCATGTCCGTGACGAGCCGGCCCGCTCCAGGGCGCTCAGGCGGAGATGCCACCCCCTGTCACCGTTGCGAGGAGTCCGATGTTCCGCAAGGTCCTTGTTGCCAACCGCGGGGAGATTGCCGTCCGCGGCTTCCGCGCCGCCACCGAACTCGGGGCGCGGACCGTGGCGGTGTATCCGTGGGATGACCGCAATTCCATCCACCGCCAGAAGGCGGACGAGGCCTACGAGATCGGAGAGCCCGGCCATCCTGTCCGCGCGTACCTCGACGTGGCGGAGATCATCCGGGTCGCGCGGGAGTCCGGCGCGGACGCCATCTACCCCGGTTACGGCTTCCTCTCCGAGAACCCCCATCTCGCCCAGGCGGCCGCCGCTGCGGGCATCACCTTCATCGGCCCGCCACCCGCGGTGCTGACGCTCGCCGGGAACAAGGTGCAGGCGCTCCGCGCGGCCCGAACGGCCGGGATTCCGGTGCTGCGGTCCTCCGAGCCGTCCGATGACGCCGCCCGCCTCCTCGCCGCGGCCGACGACATCGGTTTCCCCCTCTTTGTGAAGGCCGTGGCCGGAGGCGGCGGCCGCGGCATGCGCCGCGTGGCCACCCGGGACGAGTTGCGCGACGCGCTCGGTGCGGCCATGCGCGAGGCCGCCTCCGCGTTCGGGGACCCCACCGTGTTCCTCGAGCAGGCCGTGCTGCGCCCGCGCCACATCGAGGTGCAGATCCTCGCCGATGCCGCCGGCGGGATGGTGCACCTCTTCGAGCGCGACTGCTCGCTCCAGCGCCGCCACCAGAAGGTCATCGAGATGGCGCCGGCACCGAACCTGGACCCGGACCTCCGGCAGGCGCTGTACCGCGACGCCCTCACCTTCGCGCGCACCATCGGCTACGTCAACGCCGGGACCGTCGAGTTCCTCGTCGACACCGCGGGCGAGCGGGCGGGCCAGCACGTCTTCATCGAGATGAATCCCCGCATCCAGGTGGAGCACACCGTGACCGAGGAGGTCACCGATGTGGACCTCGTGGCCTCGCAGATGCGGATCGCCGCCGGCGAGACCCTCGCCGACCTGGGGATCAGCCAGGACACCCTGGAGCTGCGCGGGGCCGCGCTGCAGTGCCGGATCACGACCGAGGACCCGACCAACGGGTTCCGGCCCGACGTCGGTACGGTCACCGTCTACCGCTCCGCCTCGGGAGCCGGCGTGCGCCTCGACGGCGGCACCATCTACGCCGGCGCCGAGGTCTCCCCGCACTTCGACTCGCTCCTCGTCAAGGTGACCACCCGCGGCCGCGACCGGCAGATGGCGATCGCCCGCGCCCGCCGCGCCCTCGCCGAGTTCCGCATCCGCGGCGTCGCCACCAACATCGGGTTCCTGCGGAACGTCCTGGACGACCCGGCGTTCCTCGCGGGCGACGTCTCGACCGACTTCATCGACTCCCACCCCGAACTCCAGCTCATCGCCCGCTCCCAGGACCGCGGGTCCCGGCTGATGGCGTACCTCGCGGACGTCACCGTGAACCGGCCGTACGGTCCGCGCGTGAACGGCATCGACCCGCGCGTCAAGCTGCCGCGCTTCCCCGGCGACG
>JALHDK010000166.1 GCA_022838965.1 Actinomycetales bacterium
CCCGAGGAGGCACCCGCCCCCGCCGAGGTTCTCGAAACTCCCCCCACCGGGCCACGTCCTTCTGCCCCCATGCGCCGGACCGCTGCCCTTGCCGCGCGCGCGGCCGCCGCGACGGCCTCCCTCGCGAGGGAGGGGGGCGAGCGCGCCCGCGCCCAGGCGGAGAAGGCCTTCGACGCCTCGGTCAAGGTCGCGGACGTCTCCCTGCGCAAGATCGACTCGTTCGTCGCGAAACACGACCTGCACGTTCCGGGCGAGCTCGAGGACGAGCACAACGCCGCGTTGCCGTTCGCTCAGCGGCGTGTCGATCCGGGGCCGTTCGTGATCGCGTTCCTGCTCCTCCTGATCACGGTCGCCACCATCGCCGCCCTTCTCAATCTGGCGACGGTGCGCACTCCGGCCACCCCGGTCGCAACCCCACCCGCGATCGTCACGACCCCGCCCGCCGAGGGCGAGGCCCCGGCCGACGACGGCGCCGCGGGCGGGGCAGAGACGGACGTCGCCGCCGCCCCGGTCGTGGCGTCGATTGGTGTGCTCGATCCCCAGGGGGACGGGGAGGAGAACCCGGATCTCACCCCCCGAGCCATGGACGGAGACCCTGCCACCTACTGGCGGTCGAGGTCCTACGTGAATCCGGCCTTCGGCATGAAGCAGGGCATCGGTCTGGACGTGCAACTGACAGGGCCGGCAACGGTGACCGAGGTGGAACTCACGCTGCTGGGGAACGGTGGTCACGTCCAGGTGAAGACCGACGCCGCCGACCCCGTGAACGCGCCCGTGCTCGCGGAGGCGGACATGGGGCCGACGACGGTGATCACCCTCCCGGAGCCGACCGCCACCAGCAGGGTGGTGCTGTGGTTCACCTCGCTGCCCGTGGCCGACTCGGACGGGAAGAACCGGGTGGAACTGGCGGAGGTCGTTGTGCGCTAGGCCTGCGCCGGGGAATACCCCCCGGGTATCCGATGTTGGTCCGGTTGGAACACCGAAGAGGGAGATCATGCACGACGTCATCATCATCGGATCCGGCCCTGCCGGGTACACCGCAGCCATCTACACCGCCCGGGCCGGCCTGAGGCCCATCGTCTTCGCCGGTGCCATCACCGCAGGCGGCGCCCTCATGAACACGACGGAGGTGGAGAACTTCCCCGGCTTCCCCGAAGGCATCATGGGCCCCGAGCTCATGCAGAACATGCAGGCCCAAGCCGAACGCTTCGGCGCGGAGGTGCGGTTCCAGGACGTGATCGCTGTGGACCTCACCGGTGAGGTGAAGACGGTGACCACGGATGAGGACGAGGTCCTCGCGGCCCGGTCGGTGATCCTCGCTCTCGGGTCGGAGTACAAGAAGCTGGGTATCGAGTCGGAAGCGGCGTTCTCGGGTCGGGGCGTGAGCTACTGCGCCACCTGCGACGGTTTCTTCTTCAAGGGACAGCACATCGCCGTGGTCGGCGGAGGCGACTCCGCGATGGAGGAGGCCACCTTCCTCTCGCGGTTCGCTTCCAAGGTCACCGTGATCCACCGCCGCGACCAGCTCCGCGCCTCGAAGATCATGGCGAAGCGCGCGTTCGATGACCCGAAGATCGAGTTCGCGTGGAACTCCGAGGTTGCCGAGATCCACGGTGACACCAAGGTCACCGGCCTGACGTTGCGGGACACGGTGACCGGGGAGACCCGGGAACTGGACGCCACGGGCCTCTTCGTCGCCATCGGGCACCTGCCGCGCACCGCCCTCCTCGGCGATCAGGTCGAGCTGAACCCGGAGGGTTACGTCCGTGTCGACCACCCGACGACACGGACGTCCGTCCCGGGCGTCTTCGCGTGCGGCGACGTCGTCGACCACATCTACCGGCAGGCCGTCACGGCCGCCGGCACGGGCTGCGCCGCAGCCCTGGACGCCGAGCGCTACCTCGCCGCCCTGGGCGATCCCCAGGCCCTTCCCCTGGGCGCGGCAAGCCGGACGTTCGCCGACGCCCCGCCGGACGGCGGATCCGTCCCGGCCCTGTCCTGAAAGGTTCCCCATGGCCAGCAAAGCCCCCGCTGTCACCGACGCCACCTTCGCCACCGAGGTGCTCGCTTCCGAGAAGCCGGTCCTCGTGGACTTCTGGGCCGAGTGGTGCCCGCCGTGCCGCATGATGGGCCCCATCATCGACGAGATCGCCGCCGAGATGGCGGACACCCTCAAGGTGGTGAAGCTCGACACGGACGACAACCCCGTCACGACCCGCAACTACGGGATCGTATCCATCCCCACCTTCAACATCTACAAGGGTGGCGAACTCGTGGGCTCGGTGGTGGGTGGCCGCCCGAAACGCGATCTGGTGAAGGCCATCCGGAAGGCCATCGACTGACCCTGCCTCCCGCCTGGGACTGACCACGCCTAGCACCCAGCCCCGCAAACAGACCGTTGGGCTCGCCCTGGGATCAGGGCGAGCCCAACGTGTGTCCGCCTTCGCCCGCTTGCTCCACCACGGGCGAAGGCGCTTCCCCGGAGCACCGAGCCCCACCACTCCCCTGCGGGCAGGTCCGGGCTTCAAACGGAGAGGCTCACTCGCCATGCTAGGCAAGGGCCAGCTCTGGTGGCATGTCGCACAAATCGGGGACAGCCTCAACTGCCGCCCCGGCACGTCCGTTGGTGGCACACTCGTCCTGAAGCGCAGCACTGCTGCCCACCGCCCACCGAAGGAGGCACGTGACCGTGACCGACTCGCACCCGCCCCGGGGGAACCGCCTCGACCCGTGGTTCGATTCCTATGCGGAGCGAGCTCACGGCATGCGAGCGTCCGAGATCCGTGCCCTCTTCGCTGTCGCATCCCGGCCCGAGGTCGTGTCCCTGGCCGGCGGCATGCCGAACATCAACTCACTCCCCCTCGACTTTCTCGCTGACCTCTCCGCCCGGATCATGCGGCAGCAGGGCCCGAAGGCCCTGCAGTACGGCTCCGGCCAGGGCGAGATCCTCATGCGTGAGCAGATCGTGGAGGTCATGCGGTATGACCAGATCCACGCACACCCCGACGACGTCGTCATCACCACGGGCTCCCAGCAGGCCCTGGACCTCGTCACCGAGATCTTCACCAACCCCGGCGACGTCATCGTCGCGGAGGCGCCCTCGTACGTCGGCGCACTCGGCGTCTTCCGGGCCTACCAGGCCGAGGTGGTCCACGTCCCGCTCGACGACAACGGCCTCGTTCCCGCCGCCCTGGACGACACCCTCACCCGTCTCCGCTCGGCCGGGAAACCGGTCAAGTTCCTGTACACGGTCCCCAACTACCACAACCCTGCCGGGGTGACGCTCGCCGAGGAACGCCGGCCGCAGATCGTCGAGATCTGCCGGCGGCACCGCGTGCTGATCCTCGAGGACAACCCGTACGGGCTCCTGGGTTTCGACTCCGATCCCCTCCCCGCGCTGAAGTCCTACGATCCGGATCAGACCATCTACCTCGGATCGTTCTCCAAGATGTTCGGCCCGGGCTTCCGGGTGGGCTGGGCGGCGGCCCCGCACGCGGTACGGGAGAAGCTCGTCCTGGCTTCGGAAGCCGCCATCCTGTGCCCCACCATGTGGGGTCAGATGGTGATGACGGCCTACCTGCAGGAATACGACTGGTACCGCCAGGTGAAGGAGTTCCGCAAGGAGTACCGGGCCCGGGGCGACGCCATGATGTCCGCCCTCCAGGAGTTCCTGCCCGAGTGCCGCTGGACCGTTCCCTCCGGGGGCTTCTACACCTGGGTGACCCTCCCCCACGGCCTCGACGCCAAGGCGATGCTGCCCCGTGCGGTCACCAACCTCGTGGCGTACGTCTCCGGTACCGCGTTCTACTACGACGGTCAGGGCTCCGACCACATGCGCCTCTCGTTCTGCTATCCGACTCCGGAGAACATCCGGGAGGGAGTGCGGAGACTGTCCCACGTGGTCCACGAGGAGCTCGACCTTGTGAACATGTTCGGCACGCGACACCGGGACCAGCGGGTTCCCGGCGTCGAGGCCCCCCGTCCCGACCAGGTCTAGGAGTAACCCCCATGGCTGCACTCAAGGTCGCCATCGTCGCAGGTGGACTCGCACATGAGCGGGACGTGTCGATCCGCTCGGGGCGCCGGGTGGCGCAGACCCTGCGTGACGAGGGCATGGAGGTTCAGGTGTGGGACCTCGACGCGCATCTCATCGACCGGGTCCGTGACTGGTCGCCCGACGTCGTCTGGCCGCTGGTGCACGGAGCCGACGGCGAGGACGGGTCGCTCCAGGACCTCTTCGGACTCCTCGGCGTCCGCTTCGTCGGCGCCGACGGGCACCAGGCCCGGCTCGCCTCGCACAAGCCGACCGCCAAGGCGCTCATGCGGGCCGTCGGGCTGCGCACCCCGCCCTGGGTGACTCTCCGGCAGTCGCTCTTTCGCCAGGTGGGAGCCAGGGGCGTGCTGGACGCCCTGGTCGACACGCTGGGACTCCCCGTCGTCGTGAAGCCCGCGGACGGGGGGTCCGCCCTCGGGGTGAGCGTCGTCGACGACGCCGCGCAGCTTCCCGGCGCCATGGTGAACTGCTTCGCCTACACGGATGAGGCGCTCATCGAGAGGCACGTCGCGGGCACCGAGATCGCCGCGTCCGTCGTCCAGCTGGACGGCGCTCCGCGCGTGCTCCCCCTGGTCGAGATCGTCACCGAGGGCCCCTACGACTTCGATGCCAGGTACAACCCCGGGCGCTCGGAGTACTTCGTTCCCGCCCGACTGGATCTCCCCACCACGCAGGCCGTCCGGGCCGCCGCGGCCCGGGTGCACGAGACCTTCGCGCTCGGCGAACTCTCCCGCGTGGATCTCATCGTGGGAGACGACGGCGTGGTGTGGGTGATGGACATCAACGTGGCTCCCGGCATGACGGAGACCTCGCTGTTCCCGCAGGCTGCGGCGTCGGAAGGGGGTCGCCTCTACGCCGACATCGTCCGCCACGCGGCGGCGAAGGAGCCCGGGGCGGCCGGCTCCATCAGTCCCATGCTGGCAACTCCCGTGGCCATGCTCAGCTTCGACACGTCCAGCGCCGAGGAGTCAGCGTCAGACTGAGGATCTGGCCTCCTGGCCTGCGACCGGTGTGGCGTGCTCTCCCGGTGCGAGCAGTTCGAGGATGCGGTCGAGGTCGTCGAGTGAGGCGAAATCCAGGGTGATGCGGCCCCGGCGGGCACCCATGGTCACCCGGACGCGGGTGTCGAAACGGTCGGCCAGGCGCGTCGCCAGCTCATCCAGCCCCGGATGCGACGTCGCGCGGGCGCGGCGCCGCAACTCGGGCCGGAGCGGTTCCTCCCCGAGCGCGACGATCTCCTCGGTCGCCCTGACGGAGAGTCCCTCCGCGACGATCCGCTGCGCGAGCCGTTCCATGGCGGCGCCGTCCTGCAACCCGAGAAGGGCACGGGCGTGGCCCGCCGACAGCACCCCCGCCGCGACCCGGCGCTGCACCAGCGGGGGGAGCTTGAGCAGGCGGAGGGTGTTGCTGATCTGGGGCCGGGACCGCGCGATCCGGGCAGCCAGTTCCTCGTGCGTGCAGGCGAAGTCATCCAGGAGCTGCTGGTAGGCGGACGCCTCCTCCAGCGCATTCAGGTTCGCCCGGTGGAGGTTCTCCAGCAGGGCGTCCCGCAACATGGCGGTGTCGTCGGTCTCCCGGACGATGGCGGGGATGTGGCTGAGGCCAGCCATGCTCGCCGCGCGCAGTCGCCGCTCACCCATCACCAGTTCCCAGGGGTGCGATGCCCCGGCCGGGGCTGGACGGACGACGACGGGCTGGAGCAGGCCCACCTCCCTGATGGAGGCGGCGAGCTCCTCGAGGTCCTCCTCGTCGAACACCTGGCGGGGCTGGCGAGCGTTCGGGCTGATCTCGTCCACAGGCAGCTCAGCCGCCCGCAGGCCGGGGACGGGCGCGAGTGGCTCGGTGGCAGGGGGGCCCGCCGCGGGGTTCTCGTGTGGCTCAACGGGCGTTGAGGCGCTCGGCGGGGCGAGGACATTGGACGCGTCCTGGGTGAAGAAGATGTCCCGTGGCCGATCGGGGGACTCGATCGTGGGGATCAGGGCCTCGATGCCCCGGCCCAGTCCGCGCCGCTTCTCAGCCACGATCGGTCTCCGCCCGGTCCGCCATCTCCCGCGCCGCCATGCGGTAGGCGAGCGCACCCGTGGACGTAGGGTCGTACGTGATGATCGTCTGCCCGAAGCTCGGTGCTTCAGAGATGCGCACCAGCCTGGGAATCGTCGTCTCGAGGGTCTGGTCCGGGAAGTACTGCCGGACCTCATCCGCCACCTGCCGGGAGAGGTTGGTGCGCTTGTCATACATGGTGAGGAGGATGGTCGAGACGCGGAGGCGGGGGTTGAGATGCCCGCGGATCAGTTCGACATTCTTGAGGAGCTGAGAGAGCCCCTCCAGCGCGTAGTACTCGCACTGGATCGGGATGAGGACCTCGTCCGCGGCGACGAACGCGTTGATGGTCAACAGTCCGAGACTGGGTGGGCAGTCGATGATGATGTAGTCATAGCGGTCCTGTCCAACTCCCTCCCGCAACTGCTGGATCGCCTTCTGGAGCCGACTCTCCCGAGCGGTGACGGACACGAGCTCAATCTCCGCCCCGGAGAGGTCGATCGTGGCCGGGGCGCAGTCCAGATTCTCCACCGCTTCGCAGGTCTGGATCACCTCCGCCAGGGGGAGATCACCCATGATGGCGTCGTACACGGAGGGAGTGCCCGCGTGATGCTCGATGCCCAGTGCGGTGGAGGCGTTCCCCTGCGGGTCGTTGTCGACGACGAGTACCCGCAGTCCGCCGAGGGCAAGTGCGGCGGCGAGATTGACGGCGCTCGTCGTCTTGCCCACGCCGCCCTTCTGGTTGGAGACGGTGATCACGCGCGTCTGGGCCGGACGCCGGTAGCGGGTTCCCCCCAACTCGATCTTCCGCTTCACGTCCTCGGCGAGTTGCGCCGCGAGGGGAGTGGAGTCGTCCACCTCCGGCAGCGCGTTGATGATCTCCTCCTTGTCGAATCGAGTTGTTGTCACGTCAGCTCCCTTCAGCACCGCACCATCGTACGAATGCCCCTGACGCCCCTGTTTCACGTGAAACGGTGTTTCGCGAATTCGACAGAGATCCCGCTCACCATGGCGGTCCCACACCTCTCTTCAGTGCGAACACCCGCACCCCTCACCAGAACGGCACTCTCGGCCGCT
>JALHDK010000585.1 GCA_022838965.1 Actinomycetales bacterium
ACTTGCCGCCTGCGCCCTATTTTGCGCATCAGCCACACCCGGACCGAGATCGCGATGTCGCTGCTGGATCTCAAAGACGGTCTGCATCCCCGTCGGGTCGGTGTTGTTCACGGGATCGTTTGCGACATACCCATAGAGGTTAAGGTCATCCTCATAGCCGACGGGATCGGTCTGCAGGAACCGCCCCATTCCGGGGACGTAGGCCCGCGCCTTGTAGTGGTAGACCCGCACTTCCGGCAGGGCGATCTGGCCGGTGTAGCGGAAGCGCGGCCCTGGCCACGCGCCCGGCTCGCCATAGGGGCCGTATGCAAGGCGTGTCGTGCTGGCCCCCGAGACGGCGACGATGCTGCCGCGCTCATCCGCCATCAGGTGGCGCGCGTCGATCAGGCCCGCGCCTTCGTACCAGACGACGGGCTCGTCCACGCCCGACCCGTGGACGTAGCGGCGCAGCAGGGTCCCCGCCCCATCGTATTCCGCCACAAGACGGTCGCCGTCGTAGAGGAACTGCGTCGTCGCCGATCCTACAGGCGTCCGTCGTCGCCGTCAGCCGGTTCTCCAGGTCATAGGCGAAGGTCCGCGAGCCCTCCGAGGTCAGATTGCCCCGCCCGTCATAGGTGGAGGCGACCCCGTCCACGCTGGCATAGCGGTTCAGGCCGTCAGGCAGATAGGGCCGCGTCACCGACGGCGCCGACCAGGCGTAGGCGTCGTTGCTCGCCGTCCGCTGCGACAGTTGCCGCGCCGGGGTGTAGGCGTAGCCGTAGGTCTGGTCATCCGCCGTACCCGGCAGATCGTGCGTCAGGGCGGTCAGACGCGAGGCGTTGTCATAGCCCCAGGTCGAGCTGCGACCGCCCGCCCGCGCCGCCGTGGTCCGCCGCCCCAGGGCGTCATAGCCGTAGTCGACCAGGGTGGTCGTTCCCGACTGCTGGATCAGATCCATGCGGTTCAGGGCGTCATAGGTGTAGGTCACATACTGGCTGTCCGGCCATGTGATCCGCGTACGGTTCGAAGCGGCGTCGTACTGGAACGCGAGGGCGCGCGAGGTCCCGATCGTGCTGGTCTCGCTCAGCAGCCGGCCTGCCGCATCATAGGCGTAGAGGATGCCCTGCCCCGAGGTCGAGACGAAGCGGCTGGACAGGCGTCGCCCGGCCAGGTCGTAGATCGAGTGCACGTCCGCCGCCGTCCCGCCCGGCAGATCCTTGAGCGTCTGGCGATCCAGCACGTCATAGGCGTAGGCGATGGTCTC
>JALHDK010000586.1 GCA_022838965.1 Actinomycetales bacterium
GCCGCCCTCCTCTGAGAATCCGAGTCGCTCACCCGACGAGCCTGGCTCGACCAATCGACTGCTCTGTACGGCCGCCCTGCAGCAAGGACCGACGTCAAGCTTGATTCCGCAGATCATTGGGCCTATTCTCGCAATCACGCGAATAGGGGATCAGATGGATGGTCGGGAGTTCAAGGACGGGGTCTTCGCTCACTTCGCCCGGGTCGGGGCCGCGCTTGGTCACGGCAAGCGGGTAGAGATCATCGACGTCCTGGCCCAGGGAGAGCGCAGCGTGGAGGACCTCGCGCGGGAGGTCGGCGCCTCGGTGGGCAACACCTCGCGGAACCTGCAGGTGCTCGCCGGCGCGGGGCTGGTGAGCCGCCGGGTAGAGGGCACCTCCAGGGTGTACCGCCTGGCCGCGCTGGCGTCGGCATTCTTCGGTGAGGCCGACGGGGCGCGCCCGGTCACCCTGGCCGAGCTGCAGGACGCGCTGGCGGCCGACGAGCAACTAACCCTGATCGACGTCCGCCCCGAACCCGAGTTCGCTAGCGGCCACGTCCCCGGCGCCGTCAACGTCCCGCTTGCCCACCTCGCCGGGCGAATGTCTGAACTCCCCCACGACACGCCGATCGTCGCCTACTGCCGTGGGCCGTACTGCGTGATGGCCGCCGCGGCTGTCCACCAGCTCCGCGACGCCGGCTTCCCCGCCGCCCGCCTCGAAATCGGCTATCCCGACTGGCTCACCGCCTCCGGCACCGTCCCCGACCACAAACCGACAACACAAGGACACTGACGTGACGACCCTGTTCATCCTGAACGACCCGCCCTACGGCACCGAACGCGTCTACAACGGACTGCGCCTGGCCGCGAACCTGCAACGCCTCGACGAAGGCCACGACGTCGCCGTCTTCCTGATGGGCGACGCCGCCAGCGCCGCCAAAGCCGGCCAGAAAGTGCCCGACGGCTACTACAACGTGAACAAGATGCTGGGCAACGTCGTCCGCCGCAACGGCCGCGTGCTCGTCTGCGGCACCTGCATGGACGCCCGCGGACTCACCCAGGACGACCTCGTCCCCGGCGCCCGGCGTTCGACCCT
>JALHDK010000167.1:0-3144 GCA_022838965.1 Actinomycetales bacterium
GGGCGCCAACGCCGTGATCCGGCGGGCCGCGCTCGAGGACATCGTGGAGGTGCGCACCGAGCGGGGACACCCGGTCCGCGTCTACATCCAGGACCGCACCGTGATCGAGGACACCGAGTCCACCATCGACCTCGGCGCGCACGGCTGGACCCTGCTCAACTACCCGGAGCGACTGTCCTACTCGGCCACGCCACCGGACTTCGGCTCCCTGGTGGTGCAGCGGCGCCGCTGGGCGAACGGCGGGCTGGTCATCATGCCGAAGCTGTTCCGGATCGCGCGGGAGCGGAGGCGGCCGGGCGCCGCGCCGCAGGCCGGGGAACCGGTCCGGCTGGGGGGCGTGCGGGCGCGGGCTCCGATGCGTCCGGGGGAGTTCTGGCTCCGCACGGACTACCTGGGGTCGATCGCGTGGTCCAGTGCGGCCCTGGTGTTGCTGCTGGTGCTGCCGGATGCGGCCTCGCTGCTCAGCCCGCTGGTGTTCGCAGGGTCGGTGCCGTACTTCGTGGCGATGGCGGCCGACCTGCGGCGCACCGGCCACCGCGGCCGCGATGTGTTCTGGGTGTACGCCTTCAACCTCGTCCTCCTGCCGGTCAACCTGGCGGGAGTGCTCAAGTCCCTCCAACAGGCCGTCACCGGGCAGAAGATCCCCTTCGCGCGCACGCCCAAGGTCCACGACCGCACCGCCGCCCCCGCGCTCCACGTGCTGCTCCCGTGGGTGATCGCCGGCGTCTTCGGGCTCGCGGCGGCGGAGCACGCGGAGCAGCACACCTGGGGCGGTCTGGTGTTCGCGCTGGTGAGTGGCTGTCTGACGCTGGTGGGGGCGGTGACGTTCATCGGCGTGCGGAACGCCGCCGTCGACGCCCGGCTGGGGATCCTGACGCGGGTGCGTGAGGTGGCCCGGCGACGTCGCGCGGGTGTGTGAGGTGACGGGGCGACGTCGCGGGGTGCGTGAGGTGACGGGGCGACGTCGCGCGGGTGCGTCAACATGACCCAGCCACGTCCCCCGGAGTGCGGGACGTGGCTGGGTCTGATGTGCGAAGGGCCGTGGGCCGCGTGGCGCTCAGCCGGCGGTGGGGAAGCCGGCCTGGGCGTCCTCGAGGTACTGCAGCGGGTCCACCGCGTTGCCGAGTTCGCCGGTGTGGATCTCGAAGTGGAGGTGGGGGCCGGTGGAGCGGCCGTTGCTGCCCACGCCCGCGATGAGCTGGCCGGCGGAGACGTGGTCACCCTCGGAGACGTACACGCCGTCGGTGTACATGTGGCCGTACCAGGAGTAGACGTCCTGGCCGTCAATGACGTGGTGGATGATGATCAGCTTGCCGGAGCGGCCGTCGCGGCCGTCGCCGGCCCAGATGACCTCGCCGTCGGCGATCGCGTGGATCGGGGTGCCGAGCGGGGCGGCGTAGTCGGTTCCCATGTGGAAGGAGCCCCAGCGGGGGCCGAAGAACGAGGTGTTCCGGTAGGTGCCGGCCTGCATGGGCTGGACCACCGTGATGGCGGGGATGACCTCCACCACCGACATGTCCACGGTCTCGAAGACCGGCTCCGGCTTCGGGGGAGCGAACGCGAGGGCTCGCGTGGAGACGGTGGTCTCGATCGATCCGGTGGACATCTCCGCGCTCGCCGAGGTGGCCGAGGCGCTCACGCCGAGGAAGGAGATGGTCAGGGTGAGGAGTCCGGTCTTGGCGAGTGTGGCCGCGAGGCGCATGTGGGGGGTTCTGCTCCTGTGTCGTGCTGTCCGGTCGGTCCGAACTGCTTTGATAACAAGACGGTAACGAGCGTGTGGCGACGGGCGCTAGGCAGTTGCCACGCGTGTGGCGGGACTCACGCGCGGCGCCACCGCGTGGCGTTTGGGCGCGCGCCTGTGCCGTGGTAAATCGCCCCGGGAAATGTCACGGTGTGATCACGCCGTGGGTGGAATTCCCTTCCCCGACACGTGAAGCGGAAATTCCCCGAGACTGGGCCTTCCTGCAGGGGGAGTCGCATCCCCGCAGTTCAAAGCCTCGCCGCCAGTGGTTGGATGACCTTGAGGCGGTCGAGGGCCCACGCAAGGGGACCGTTTTCCTACAGGCGTGGCGGAAGCTGAATGAATTACATCCAGCGGAGTATTTGACAATTCCCACGCCCTCCGCCATGCTCTCGGTCATGGGGGCTAGGGTCCCACGAAGCGCAAGGGAGATGGGACCGAAGTCCTACCGAAGGGTTCAGCGAGGCCAGCCCAGGCGGGCGTGTCGTTGTGCTCATCACAGTCACCTCGTGGCGGGCCGAATGCCAGCGAGTCACTTGCCCGCCACGCCCCTCACAAGACCCCCAAGGCAAGGAATCCCTCACCATGAATAGAGTCGGGGAGCGCCGTCACAGCGACGGGGACCGCGCGAAGGATCACGTCACGGAACCGAAGGTGGCCAACGGTGACCGACGGCGCCGGATGCCCACGATGCCCGGCAGGACACCGATGCGCCGGGCCCTCGCGGGCCTGTCGGCCGCGGCCGTGGGGCTGACGGGGATGGTCGCCGCAACCAGCGCAACCGCGGTCACCGACCCCAACCCCGAGTTCCGCCTCAACAAGAACGACCTGGACTTCATCCTCCGCCAGATCCAGATTGCCGAGTCCCACGCGGCCGGCAACCCTCTCCTCTGCGAGAACCCGCGCGACACCAGCTGGACCTGCGTTCCGGACCCGAAGCTGCCCTACGGCCTGCGGACCGTGGATGGGTCGTACAACAACCTCCAGCCGGGTCAGGCGAACTACGGAGCGGCCGCGCTGCCGTTCCGCCGCATCGCGAGCCCCTTGTTCCGTGAGGCTGACCCCAACCCCTTCGCGCCACCCGGCTCACCGAACACGTCGTATGCGCAGAAGAGCGGCCTCGTGGTCGACGCCGACCCCCGCATCATCTCCAACCTGATCGCAGACCAGACGGTGGCGAACCCGGCGGCCGTCGAGATGATGACCACGGTCGAGGGGTCCTACCCCTTCGACCACGATGGGGACGGCTTCAACTACCTCGAGTGGATCGCCCTGGGCAACGACCCGGACGCCGGCCTCCCCGGCACCCCGGATCGCGTGTTCATCCCCAACGTCTCGCCTGACGTGGGCCTGTCCGCTCCCTTCACGGGGTGGTTCACGCTCTTCGGCCAGTTCTTCGACCA
>JALHDK010000167.1:3156-7685 GCA_022838965.1 Actinomycetales bacterium
CGATGAGCCGTGCGACCAACCTCCCCGGCCCCGACGGCATCCTCGGCAACGAGGACGACGTGCAGGACGCCATCAACCGCACCACGCCGTTCATCGACCAGAACCAGACCTACACCTCCCACCCGGCCCACCAGGCGTTCATCCGCGAGTACGAGATGGTGGACGGCCGGCCCGTGCCCACCGGCAAGCTCATGAACGGCGACGACGTGGACGGCGACGGCGTGCGGGACGGCCTCGCGACGTGGGACGACATCAAGGAGCAGGCCGCGACGATGCTCGGCATCGAGCTCGACGACATGGACGTCCACGACGTCCCGCTGCTCGCCACCGACCCGTACGGGCACTTCATCCCCGGACCCAACGGGTTCCCGCAGATCGTGGTGTCCGACACAGTCTCCATCGAGGGTGACCCGGGCGCGCCCGTGGACGCCACCCAGGCGCTCGGCGCCGGCGTCGCGTTCCTGGACGACATCGCCCACGCCGCGAACCCCACCTCGGACGGCACCCATGACGCCGCCCTCCTCGGGCAGCACTTCATCACCGGCGACGGCCGGGGCAACGAGAACATCGGCCTGACCGCGGTGCACCACATCTTCCACTCGGAGCACAACCGCCTCGTGGACCACATCGACGAGCTCCTCATCGAGATCGCCGCCACGGACCAGGCCTTCGTGGACCGCTGGCACGAGGTGGACCTCGGCTGGGACTACGGCGAGCGCCTCTTCCAGGCCGCCCGCTTCGTCACCGAGATGGAGTACCAGCACCTGGTCTTCGAGGAGTTCGTCCGCACGATCTCCCCGAACATCGACGCCGGCCCACTGAACGAGTCGCTGTACCACAGCGACATCGACTCGGCCATCAGCGCGGAGTTCGCCCACGTGGTCTACCGGTTCGGCCACTCCATGCTGACCAGCGACATCGACAGGGCTGACGTGAACGGCAAGACCGTCAGCGGCATGACCCTCTTCGACGGCTTCCTCAACCCGGCGGCGTTCACCGACAACGGTGCCCTCCACCCGGACGAGGCCGCGGCGTCGGTCCTCATGGGCATGAGCCGGCAGACCGGAAACGGGATCGACGAGTTCGTCGACTCCACCCTGCGGAACCAGCTCCTCGGCCTGCCGCTCGACCTCGCCGCGTTCAACATCGCGCGGGCCCGGGACACCGGCTCCCCGACGCTGCAGACCATGCGCGAGGTGTTCTACAACCAGACGCTCGACGCGGGCCTGAAGCCCTACGCGAACTGGGAGGAGTTCCGGCTCGGCCTGAAGAACCGCGCCTCCGTGGTGAACTTCATCGCCGCCTACGGCATCCACCCGTCCATCGAGGCAGCCACCACGGTCCACGACAAGCGCGCGGCGGCCCAGGCCCTCGTCGCTGACACCGCCTTCATGACCGCCCCGGCGGCGGACACGGGCGTCAACGACGTCGACTTCTGGGTCGGCGGCCTCGCCGAGCGCGGGATGGACTTCGGCGGCATGCTCGGCAGCACCTTCAACGCGGTCTTCGAGACCGAGATGGAGGACCTGCAGAACGGTGACCGGTTCTACTACCTGACCCGCACCGCGGGCATGAACCTGATCCAGCAGCTCGAGGGCAACTCGTTCGCGGAACTCGCGCTCCGCAACACGACCGCGACGATGCTGAACCACAACATCTTCGCCAACCCGACCCGCACCTTCGACGTCGGCGACCCCGCCACCTGGAGCGATGGCGACCCCGCCACCCCCGACCTCGCCGTCATCAACGGCTGGCACCGGTTCGACGGCGAGGACCACGTGGTCATCCACGGCACCTCCGCCAACGACCGGATCTGGAGCGGCATCGGCGACGACTCGGTCTGGGGCCACGACGGCGACGACGACATCGAGGGTGGCCAGGGCGTCGACGTGCTCGTCGGCGGCCACGGCGACGACGTCATCACCGACCTCTTCCTCGACGACGTCATCCACGGTGGCGACGGCAACGACGCGATCAACGCGGGCGCCGGGCTGGACCTCCTGTTCGGGGGCGCCGGCGTCGACCTGATCCTCCACAACCAGGACCCCACGCAGTCCTTCGCCGGGGCGGGCAACGACCTGCTCCGCGGTGGCGCTGCCGGCGACGTCATGACCGGCAACGAGGGCGACGACTGGCTGGAGGGCGGGAACGGTGCCGACCTCGTCCAGGGCGACAACGCACTCACCTTCCAGAACGACCCGAACGGCGGGGCCGACATCTTCATCGGTGGCTCCGGCAACGACGACCACGACGCCGAGGGCGGCGACGACATCATGACCAACAATGGTGTCGACCGGCACGGCGGCATGCTCGGCTTCGACTGGGTCACCCACAAGTACGACCCGCTCATCGCGGACGCCGACCTCGGGATCACCGTGTTCCAGCCGCCGAACGTCACGCTGCAGCGCTCGCGCTTCCTGAACGTCGAGGGACTGTCCGGCTGGGACCGCAACGACGTCCTCCGGGGCAGCAGCTTCCCGGGTGACCCGGCACAGGTCACCGGCAAGGGCCACGAGCTCACCCAGGAGAACCTGGACCGGATCGTGGGCCTGCGGGAGCTCCTCGGCGGCGGAACGGTCCCGCGCTACGCGACTCCGTTCATGACCGACAACCCGGCGAACAACATCATCCTCGGTGGCAGGGGCTCCGACATCCTCGAAGGCCGCGGTGGCGACGACTTCCTCGACGGCGACCACGCCCTCGACGTCTACCTCACCGCCGGCGCGGAGAGGTTCGAGTCGATCGTGGACTTCCAGACGCGGGTGTTCGACCGGACCCTCAACCCCGGCGACATCGCGCTCGTCCGCGAGGTCATCGACCAGGAGACCGACGAGACCGTCGTCGACTCCGCGGTCTACGGCGACGCGCGCGCCAACCACGTGGTCACGGAGAACGGCGACGGGACCTGGACGGTCACGCACCCGGCCACCGGTACGGACATCCTGCGCAACATCGAGCGCCTCGTCTTCAGTGACGAGACGGTCGAGCTGGTTCCCGGCCTCAACTCGGCCGCCGTGGGGACCATCGACTTCAGCACGATGACGCCCGTCGAGGACGTCGAGCTCACCCTCACCCCGGCGTTCACCGACCCAGACGGCCTCCCGGCCGACCCGGCGGACATCGCCTGGGCGTGGCAGTGGGCGGACAACCAGGGCACGTGGACCACCTCGGTCAACGGCACCGGCACCTCCTTCGTCCCCGGCGACGTGGAGGCGGGGCGGCCGCTGCGCGTCGTCGCCACCTTCACGGACGGCAGCGGCGTCGCGGAGACCATCACCTCCCCGGCGACCGCCCCGGTCGAGAACGTCAACGACGCGCCCACGGGCTTCGTCGTCGACCCGATCTCGCCGGTGGTCGGCGAGATGATGACCGCCTCGGAGCCCGAGGACCTGGACGGCACGCGGGACGCGGCCGGCAACCTCGTGGTCAGCTTCGTCTACCAGTGGCAGTCCTCCGGCGACGGCGGCGCCTCCTGGCAGAACATCAACGGGACGCGTGCCAGCACGTTCACCCCGACCGAGGACCACCTGGGCCTCCTGCTGCGGGCGCGCGTGAAGTACACGGATGTCCACGGCACTGCCGAGACCGTGTTCTCCCCGGCGACCTCGCCGGTGGGGACCAACGCCACCATCCCGGGCGCCCCGGCCATCGGGACCGCCACGGCCGGCGACGGCGAGGCCACGGTCACGTGGACCGCACCGGCGGACACCGGCAACCTCGAGATCACCGGCTACCTCATCGAGGTGCAGGACTCGGGTGGCCTGCCGGTCGGGCTGCCGCGTGTGGCGGGCCCCACGGCGACCAGCCTCGTGGTGGACGGCCTCACCAACGGCACCGAGTACCGGTTCCGGGTGCAGGCGGAGAACCTCGTCGGGCCTGGTCCGTTCTCGGAGCTGTCCAACGCCGTCACCCCGTTCGAGATCCCGACCGTGGTGAGTTCCACGCCGGCGGACGGGGCGGTGGACGTCCCGGTGGGAACGTTCGTGTCGATCTTCTTCTCGGAGCCGATCACCGGGTTCGATGGCACGAACGTCACCCTCACCCGGGTGTCCGACGGGCTGGAGATCCCGTTCACGCGGGGCTTCACCGACACGAACAACCGGCTGCTGCTGAACCCGTTCGGGAACACGGCGGACGCTCTCGAGAACGACACGGAGTACCGCGTGACGCTGAGCGGCGGTCCCACTGCCATCCGCAGTGTTGCCACCGGCACCCCGATCGCCACCACGACGATCACGTTCCGCACGATCGCGGCGACTCCCGCTCCGGCCGTGCTGAGTTCCACGCCGGCCGACGGTGCGGTGGACGTCCCGGTGGGTACGTTCGTGTCGATCTTCTTCTCGGAGGCGATCACGGGCTACGGCGGCTCGAGTGTGACGCTGACCCGGGTGTCCGACGGGCTGGAGATCCCGTTCACGCGGGGCTTCACGTCCGCCACCAACCGTCTGCTGCTGAACCCGTACTCGAACAGCCCGAACGTGCTGGACGCGAACACCGAGTACCGGGTGACGCTGACCGGTGGGCCGACC
>JALHDK010000168.1 GCA_022838965.1 Actinomycetales bacterium
GACAGCCGGTCGAGGGTGCGTTTGGCGCGGAGCTCCTGGACCACGCCGATCGCCGTGTTGGAGATGAGCACGAGGCCGAAGAGGGCGTCCCGCCACTCCCCGTAGATGAGAATGACCACCCAGAGCGTCCCGAGCACCAGGTTGAACCAGGTGAAGAGGTTGGCGAGCAGGATGTCCCAGACCGACCGGCTGGTGCGGCGGCGAAGGACGTTGGTGCGGCCCTGGGCGACGCGCTCCGCAACCTCCGCGCTGCTGAGCCCGCCGGGAAGCGCGCTCAGGGTGCCTCCCCGGGGGTGCGGATGCGGACGTACGTCACCTTCCGAGCGTAGGACGTCGCGGCGGCGAGGCCGCCACAATGGTCGACCCCCCGGTGCAGGGAGGAACACCGGGGGGTCACTGTCACCAGTCAGCGAGCATCGCTCGCGGCCGCCGTTCCCCTCAGTCAGGCGGCCCGCCGCAGTGCCGGTGAATCCCCTCAGAAGCCCGGCCATCTGCTGGACATGATCCTGTCGGATCAACCTGAGAATTCACTGGGAACACCTCAGGAGTTCACTGACAATCACGCGTCACCCACGCGGATCGGTCAGACCCAGGTGGGGAACCACATGTGCAGCCGCCAGAACCAGTACGGGACCGTCACGCCCAGCCAGAGCGGCCACCAGAAGGCCGCGGCCACCACGATCGCGCCGGTGACCGTCCAGTACACGATCCACCCGCGGCGCCGGGACACCGCGAGGCTTGCGGCGTCCCGCCGGGGAAGCCGCCAGCGGAACCAGAGCGGACCCGCCCGGCCGGAGGGGTCCGCGGGATCGGCGAGCGGGATGGTGTGCGTCAGGAGGCCGAGGGCGTACACGGCGGCCAGCGCGACGAACGGCGCGATCACCACGGTGTAGAAGGTGAAGACCGTGCGGTTCGCGAACAGGAACCAGGGGAAGTAGGTGGCGGCGTAGCCGGCGAGGATCGCCCAGGCACGCCAGTCGCTGCGCCTCCAGGCCATGACCGCGACCAGCAGCAGCGCCAGGGCTCCGAACCACCACAGGAACGGGTTGCCCACCGACGTGATCGCCTGGACGCACCGGTCCGATCCGCAGCTGACGTCCAGGCCCTTCTCGGTGAGGTCCTCCCAGTAGAAGGATGTGGGACGGATCTGCAGCAGCCAGCCCGCGGGGTGGGCCATGTAGGAGTGCTCGGACTCGAGGTGGCGGTGGAAGTCGAGCATCTGGAGGTGGTACTCGAGGAAGGAGTTGACGGTGTCGGGGAGCCAGGCCCGCGGGAGCGGGCTGCCGGCGGCGCGGAGGTTCGCGGCCCAGGAGCGGAGGTACGCGCCGGGGTGGGCGAACCAGGAGAACCAGGTCGCCACGTACGCCGCCAGCGTGACGGGCACCAGCGCGAGGAATGCGGGGATGCCGCCACGCATCACGCCCGCGGACACGGGGGAGAGCACGCCGACGGCGCGTCGTGCCTGCACGTCCCACAGGAACGCCGCGATCCCGAACGCCGCCGCGGCGTAGAAGCCCGACCACTTCACCCCGGCGGCCACCCCGAGGGCGACGCCGGCCACCACCAGCCACCAGCGGACGCCGGTCCCCGGACCCCACGGGTCGGCCCACGGGTCATGGACCCGGGCCATCCGGTGGGCGAGGCGGGCGCGGGTGCGTTCACGGTCCCGTAGCAGGGCCCAGAAGCCCACGAGCACGAACACCGTGAGGAACACGTCGAGCAGGGCGGTCCGCGAGTCCACGATGGACACCCCGTCGAGGGCGAGGTAGCCGGACGCCGTCGTCGCGAGCAGGGGCGACTGGAGGAGCCGGTAGGCGATGCGGCCGACCAGCAGTACGCACAGAACGCCCGCGAGGGCGGCGGAGAAGCGCCACCCCACGCCGTTGTCCGCCCCGAACGCGCGCATGCCGAGGGCGATCAGCCACTTCCCGACGTCGCCGTGCACCACGTAGGACGCCTGGTCGGTCATCTCGCGGTAGTCGCCGTCGATGAAGTACTGGTTGGGGTGGTCCTTGTCCTCCGGCTCCCACCGGGTTGCGAAGCCGAAACGGTCGAGGGTGAAGGCGTCCTTCACGTAGTAGGTCTCGTCGAAGACCAGGTCATGGGGATGATTGAGATTCACGAAGCGGACCACGGCGGCGACCAGACTCATCGCGAGCGGCCCCAGCCACGCCCAGAGGCGACTCCGGGCGGCGACGCGGTAAGCCAGCGGGCGCAGGCCCAGCATCCCCCGGTAACGGTCCTCCCGGTCCGCTACCGTCTCGTCCACGAGGCGGGGGCGGAGCCCGGGGTCCGGCGGGGCGAGCTCCTCCTCCGGGCGCGCCCGGACGGCGGGGTAGCGCGCGGCACCGGAGGTCACGGGTCGAGTGTAGGTTCGGAGGCGGGGCCGGCCCGAATTCGGGGACACTGGGCGGGTGAACATCCCCACGGACGGCGTCATCCTGCTCGCGGCCACCCCGATCGGCGACGTCTCGGACACGCCGCCGCGCCTGCGGGAGGCGCTCGGATCGGCGGATCTTGTGGCCGCCGAGGACACGCGCCGGCTGCTCAATCTCGCAGGGCGGCTGGGGGTGCCGCTGTCGGCGCCGGTGGTGTCGCTGCACGAGCACAACGAGGAGCAGCGGGCGGCCGAGCTGGTGGCCGCGGCGGCGTCAGGGAAGTTCGTTCTCGTGGTCACCGACGCCGGGATGCCCGGGGTGTCGGACCCCGGCTTCCGGCTCGTGCGGGCGGCGATGGACGCGGGCGTGCGGGTGAGCGCGATTCCCGGGCCGTCCGCCGCGCTCACCGCGCTCGCGGTGTCCGGGCTCCCGACTGACCGGTTCTGCTTCGAGGGCTTCCTGCCCCGCCGGCGCGGTGACCGGCGCCGCGCGCTCGCGGAACTGGCGGACGAGCGCCGCACGATGATCTTCTTCGAATCCCCGCGACGGGTGGGGGAGACGCTCGCGGAGATGGCCGAGGCGTTTGGCGCGGATCGTGCTGCGGCGCTCTGCCGCGAGCTGACCAAGACCCACGAGGAGGTGCTCCGCGGCACGCTCGGGGAGCTGGCCGGTTCCGCCGCTGCCGGAGTATTGGGCGAGGTGACCCTGGTTGTTGCGGGGGCCGCCGCGCGCGAGGTGGACCAGGACGGGCTGCTGCTGGAGGTGCGGAAGCGGGTGGCGGCCGGCGAGCGGTTGAAGGACGCGGTGACCGCCGTGGCCGGCGCGGCCGGGGTGTCCAAGCGCGCGCTCTACCAGGCCGCGCTGGGCGGGGAGTAGCCCTCCCTGCCCGGCGGTGGGGCGCTCCCGCACGCTTGGGCGGGGCTTTCTGCCGCCAGCAGACCCACCGAGGGCGCTTACTGACGGTTTGGCGAGGCTGAATACGTCGGTTGGGGGCCTGGGTGGGGTGCTCCCACACGGTTCTCCGTCCGCTTTGCCGCCAGCAGACCACCGCGGGCGCACCGGGGCGCGAGCGACCCCGTCAGAACGCAGCCGAGCTCGTCACGTACTCCACGCCGGCCCGCTGCATCTCCTCGCGCGCGGCCGCGCCCAGCTCGGGCGAAACCGGCACCGTCAGATCGGACAGCACCCGGGTCCGGAGGTGCTCGGCCACGGCATCCAGGGCGGTCTGCTTCACGCAGTGCGACTCGGCGATGCCGACGACGTCCACCTCCGTCACCCCGTGCTCGGCCAGGATGGTCGCGAGCGACGCCCCCCGCTCGTCCACGCCCTCGAAACCCGAGTAGGCCGCCGCGTACTGCCCCTTCTTCACGGCGGCGTCGGCGTGCAGGTCCGCGAGCGCCGGATGCAGCTCCGCCTCGGGCGTCCCGGCCACGCCGTGCGGGGGCCAGGTGTCCACGAAGTCGGGTTCGGCCGAGAAGTGCGCGCCCGGGTCCATGTGCCAGTCCTGGGTGGTGACCACCAGCTCGTAGTCCGCCCGGTGGTCCGCCGCGAACCGGGCGATCCGTTCGGCGACGTCGTTGCCGCCCGCCACGGCGAGCGATCCGCCCTCGCAGAAGGTCGGCTGGACGTCCACGACGATGAGTGCACGTGTCATGCAGCCATGGTACGGGCGTCCGGCCGGCGTGGTCAGGAGCCCCCGGGCGGCAGGGTGTTTGTCACCCCTCCCCGGTACTGTCCGTGGCAGGAGGGAGGGCGTCATGCAGTCGTTCGGCAGCGGGCCGGGAGCGGGGCCGGGATCTGCGCGGGGATCGGCGCGGGGAGCGGCGCGGGAAGCGGTGCCGCAACCGGCGCGGGAACCGGGGCCGCAGATCGTCGTCGCGGCCGATTCCTTCAAGGAGGCCGTCACCGCCGCCCGGGCCTGCGAGGCGATTGCCGAGGGTGTGAGGCGCGCCCACCCTCGCGCGGACCTCGTTCTGGTGCCGATGGCCGACGGCGGCGAGGGCACCGCGAGGGTGGTGCGCGCCGCTCTCGGCGCCGCGTGGGTGGAGGTGGCCGTGGTGGACCCGCTCGGCCGGCCCCGCACCGCCGGCTACGCGTGGGAGCCGGGGCGGCGGC
>JALHDK010000169.1 GCA_022838965.1 Actinomycetales bacterium
CCGTCACTGGCTGGCCGGTGGGGCTGGTGGTCATGTCCGCGTACGTGAGGGCGTCAGCGACGATCGAATGCTCCGGCGGGAACTCCGCCAGCAGGAGGGCGCGCAGGTGCCGCACCTTCGCTTCCACCAGCGCGGCGGAGTGATGCGCGACCAAACTACATAGACGCGGCGAAGCACCGAGAGCGCGGAGGTGACGTGCTCCATCCAAGGGGTGGAACCCGGTCTCGGCGATCGCGGGGGAGTACCCGATGTCGTGCAGCCACGCCGCCGCGACGAGGAGCTCCGCGTCCTCGGGCGGGACGACCTCGACGACGGCCCGCGCCGCCGCGGCCACCCCGACGACGTGATCCCACCGATCCGACGTCGTGCCCAGCAGGCGCTTGGCTTCCTCACGGGCGGCGACGACGTCGATCAGGTCAGACACCCCACCACCATATGGCCGATTCCGCTTCTGTGGTCAGGGGGATCCTGAGTCCGCGGTCAGCCCTGTGCGCGCCCGGGGATGCGGATCACGGACGACAACAGCCCGACGCGATCGGCCTTTGGGCTCTGTGCAGCACCGAAAGCGGCAGGAGTTGGCGTTGAGGGACTGCGCAAATGACCGCCGCTGCCGGCCCGAGGAGTTCATGATGCCATGCCCGACAGTGTCGGTGATCCGGCTAGGCTCGAGCGGTGGACAGCGAGCATGAGTCGAGTATTGGTTCCGGGTCGGGTTATGTACTCGGCCGGCTCCGCGAGGATTGCCGACACACGGCTGCCCTCGCCGCAGTGGACGGCGAGATTGGTCACCCCGGGGTCAAGGGACGATTCCGTGAACTCCTGCTGAACAATCTCCTTCTGCCATGGCTTCCTGCCGCCGTCGGCTGTGGAACGGGAATCGTCGTGGATCACGAGCAGCGTGTCATGCAAGCGGCCCAGGACGACATCATTGTATTTGATCCGCTGCTCGCACCATCAGTGCTCGCGTCCCCAAACTCTACGCACGGCGTGTACCTGTTCGACAACGTGCTCTGTCGTGTGGAGGTGAAGTCGCTCCTAACAAAGAACGATGTTGCCTCCTTCGCGCGGAAGTCCAAAGCCATCTCGCAACTGAAGCTCGCTGCTCCCCTCCACGAGGCTCCCGAAGTCTACGGCGCGTTCAACATGCTGGTGGCCTTCGACTCGGAGGTGGCCCGCGGTCAAGAGCTTGCCTATCTGCGGCAAGCTATGGAGCACGAGGATCTCGACCCTGAGGGCGGTGTTGTGTCCTCGATGTGCATCGTCAAGCGCGGCTTCTGGCTGCTCAGACCTCACGACGATGGGACGAGAGGGTGGAAGCAGTTGAGGATCATTGAGGAGGACGATCCCTTGGCCTACTTCGTGGGTGTCCTCTCCAATTCCTGTTTTAGCCAGCGCGCGGCAAGGCTGGGCATCAAGCCCTTGGGCGGCGGCATCGGGCTCTACCTCGACCACCCGTTCGACTGGGTCGGCGTTGACTCTTGAGGAATCCAGAGGCGAAGCACGCCTCGCCAAACACGTGGACGTGAGGCCGACAGTGCGTGGCGAAGTCCTGCTGGGATAGCGTCTGTCGCACGTCCAGTGCCGACCGGAATGGCTGAGAGGCTCCGGCGTGCTCTCCCTGAGCCCGGCCCGCGCCCTGTCGAACAGCAACACCGGGAAGGCGCCCGCCGGGTCGCGTGGCGAACGCCGACATCGAGTGGTCCAGCCTTCTCACGACATCTGGACGCGTAGGTCCTCGCGATCGCCCACGTCAACGCCAAACCATGTCGCCCACCATCGTCGGCTACGTCCGTTACCTCGACACCCGGCGCGACCCTCCGCTCGGCGGAGCGGAGCCCAGCCTCCCAGGACCGCGGTCGCCGACACGCCGGGCGCGGATCCAATCAGGTCCAATCACGTCCAATCACGTCCACTCCTCTGGCATGTGAGGCGGTTCCGTCCCCGGCGTGCGCACGCGCTGACCTCCCTTCAGCGTGGGAAGAAGTGAGCATCGCCGTCGGGAGTGGCCGGCCCGGGACTGGGCCGCGGCCACCACACCTCGCGCCACGGGCGGCCGCGTAGCCGCGGTGTGCGAGGCGTGCGGCGTCGTGTTCCACCCCCGGCGGCGGGACGCCCGCTTCTGCTCCCGGACCTGCCGGGCCCGGCACTGGCGGGCCACGACCCGCCGTTGCGCCCTCTGCCACCGGCCGCTGCCGGCGGCCCTGCGCCGGGACGCCCGGTACTGCTCCGCCCGGTGTCGCCGTCGGGCGTGGCGTGCCCGTCAGGCGGGGGGTGGTGCCCGGTGATGAGCATGTGCGTGCGGTACGCGGGGGAGTCCTACACCTACCTCCTGAACTCGGTCACCACGGATCACGGCCGCCCCGGCACGTCGCCGATGACGCGGTACTACGCCGCGCACGGCACCCCACCCGGCACGTGGCTCGGCACCGGCCTGACCGGCCTCGCCAACGGGACCGGGCTCACCGCGGGCTCGTTCGTCACCCCGGCCCAGATGGAGCGGCTGTTCGCCAACGGGGAGGACCCGGCCACCGGGACCCCCTTGGGGCAGTCCCCGCACGTCTACACCGGCCCGGGGGACCGGCGTCGCCCGGTCGCCGGGTTCGACTGCACCTTCACCGCCCCGAAGTCCGTGTCCGTGCTCTGGGCCCTCTCGGACGAGCCCACCCGCGAGGCGATCTACGAGTGCCACCGGCAGGCCACTTCGGACGTCCTAGCCCTGTTCGAGCGGGACGTCGCCCGCACCCGGATCGGCACCAACGGCACCGCCCAGGTCGACGTCCACGGCGTGATCGCTGCCGCGTTCGACCACTGGGACTCCCGCGAGAACGACCCGAACCTGCACACCCACGTGGTGATCGCCAACCGGGCGCAGGGCCCGGACGGGCGGTGGCGCACCCTGGACTCCCGCGCCCTGCACCGCGCCGCGGTCGCGATGTCGGAACGCTACGACACCCTGCTCGCCGATCACCTCACCACCCGCCTCGGCCTCACGTGGGAGTACCGGGAACGCGGCCCGAAGCGCAACCCGGCCTTCGAACTCACCGCCGTCCCCCAGCAACTCCTCGAGTTGTTCTCCCGGCGGGCGGCGGCGATCGACGTCGAGACCGACCGGCTCATCGAGAAGTACCAGACCGACCACGGCCGACGCCCCGACCCCACGACGATCATCCGGCTGCGGCAGCAGGCCACCCTCGCCACCCGGGAAGCGAAGGAGGTCCACTCTCTGCAGGAGCTCACGGAGGAATGGCGGCAGCGGGCGGCCACCGTGCTCGACACGGACCCTCAGGAGTGGTTGCAGCGTGCCCTCACCCCCCACCCGGACCCGCTCGCCTCCGCTCCGGTCGCGCGTCCGGAGTTGGTCGTCGACGCCGCCACCATGGTCCTCGCCGCCCTCACCCGACGTCGGGCGACGTGGACGGCGTGGAACGTCGACGCCGAAGCCTCCCGCGCGTTGAAGGCCCACCGTTTCCCCACCGCGGCCGAGCGCGACGAGGCCGTGGCCGCCGTCGTCGCCGCGGTGCAGGCCCGGTCCGTGTTGCTCACCCCACCCGAGGTCGCCTCCACCCCGACCGAGCTGCGCCGCTCCGACGGCGCGTCCGCGTTCCGCCCGTACCGGGGGGAGTTGTACACCGCGCAGGCCACCCTGGACGCCGAACACCGCCTCCTCACGTGCAGTCGGGACACCACCGGCCCCACGGTCGAACCGGAGCACCTCACCTCCACCGGCCTGTTCGACGACCAGGCCGCCGCCGTCCGGAAGATCGCCCGCTCCGGCCGGGTGCTGGACGTGCTGGTCGGCCCCGCCGGGGCGGGCAAGACCCACACCCTCGCCGCGCTCCGGGCGACGTGGGAGGCCGCCCACGGCCCCGGCTCCGTCGTCGGCCTCGCCCCCTCCGCCGCGGCCGCCGAGGTCCTCGGCACCGCGCTGGGGATCCCGGCGGAGAACACCACCAAGTGGCTGGTGGAGCACGACGCCCAACCCGACCGCCACCAGCGTCTCACCCGCGCGAAGGCCGCCCTGCTGCGCGCCACTACTCGGGACGCGGCGCGGGAGATCGCCGCCCACATCCAGCGCCTCACCCACGACCTCGACCGGTGGCGCTTCCACCCCGGCCAGCTCGTCATCGTCGACGAGGCCTCCCTCGCCGGGACCGCGGACCTGGACCGCATCACCGCCTCGGCTGCCGAGGCCGGTGCGAAGGTGCTGCTGGTGGGGGACTGGGCCCAGCTGTCCGCCATCGACGCCGGCGGCGCGTTCGGCCTCCTCGTCCGCGACCGCGGCGCAGGCGTCCCCGAACTCGGCGCCGCCCGCCGCTTCACCAATGCGTGGGAACGCGACGCCGCTGCGAAGCTGCGGGTCGGGGACCCCGACGCGCTGCGCTCCTACGACCACCACCAGCGGATCGCCGACGGCGACCACGACACCATGGTCGACAAGGCGTACACGGCGTGGGCCGCC
>JALHDK010000170.1 GCA_022838965.1 Actinomycetales bacterium
TCAACCCTCCGGCGGACGAGGAGATCGCGCGGCTGCGGCGCGGCGCCACCCTGGTGACCTTCCTCTACCCGCGGCAGAACCCGGAGCTCATCGAGAAGCTGCGGGCCCGCGGCGTCACCGCCCTGTCCATGGACATGGTCCCGCGCATCAGCCGTGCCCAGTCCCTGGATGCACTCAGCTCGATGGCGAACATCACGGGGTACCGGGCGGTCGTCGAGGCCTCGTACGCCTTCGGCCGCTTCTTCACCGGCCAGGTCACGGCCGCGGGCAAGGTGCCGCCGGCGAAGGTTCTCGTGGCGGGGACCGGCGTCGCCGGCCTGGCCGCGATCGGGGCGGCCCGCAACATGGGGGCCATCGTCCGGGCCACGGACGTGCGTCCCGAGACCGCGGAACAGGTCGAGTCGATGGGCGCCCAGTTCCTGCACGTCAAGGGCGTGGAGCAGCAGGTCTCCACCGACGGATACGCCAGGGAGGTGGGGGAGGACTACCAGCGCCGCGCCGCCGAACTGTACGCGGAGCAGGCCAAAGAGGTGGACATCATCATCACCACGGCCGCCATCCCCGGCCGGCCGGCCCCGCGCCTCATCACGGCCGAGATGGTGGCATCGATGAAGCCGGGCAGCGTGATCGTGGACCTCGCGGCCGCCACCGGCGGCAACTGCGAGCTGACCCGCCCGGGCGAGAAGTACGTCACCGACAACGGCGTGACCATCATCGGCTACACGGACGTCGCGAGCCGCCTTCCCGGCCAGTCCTCCCAGCTGTACGGCACCAACCTGGTCAACGCCCTCAAGCTCATGACTCCGGAGAAGGACGGCCAGCTCGTCATCGACTTCCGGGACGAGATCGTGCGCAGCATGACGGTGACGCGCGACGGCGAGATCACCTTCCCGCCGCCCCCCATCGACGTCTCCGCCGCCCCGGCCGCGACGACGGCGAGCGCCGCCGTCGTCGAGACGAAGGCTCCGCGCCCGTGGTGGCACTCCTTCGTGGCGGTCGCGGTGCTGTCCCTGGGCCTGATTCCCCTGCTCACCATGGCGCCGGCGTCGTTCCTCGAGCTGGTGGCCATCTTCGTCATCGCCGTGGTCGTGGGGTACTACGTGGTCTGGAACGTCACGGCCGCCCTGCACACCCCCCTGATGAGCATCACCAACGCCATCAGCGGCATCATCATCGTCGGCGGCATCACCCAGCTGCCGAGCGACAACCTCGCCATCAAGATCACCGCGACCGTCGCGGTCCTGCTCGCCTCGATCAACGTCTTCGGCGGGTTCCTCGTCACCCGGCGGATGCTCGCCATGTTCAGGAAGGCGTGACAGCGATGAACAACTTCGTCCACGCGACCTACATCGTCTCCGGTCTGCTGTTCATCTTCGCCCTGGCGGGCCTCAGCCGGTTCGAGACCTCCAAACGAGGCGTCGCCTTCGGCATCCTCGGCATGGTCCTCGCACTCGCCGCCACCATCGCCTCCGTGGTGAGCCCGGAGAGCGGCCAGGCGCTGGACGGCCTCGGCCTCATCCTGCTCGTGGGCGCGGTCGGGGTGGGTGCGGTCATCGGCGTCCACAAGGCGCTGCGGGTCCAGATGACCGGGATGCCGCAGCTCATCGCCCTGTTGCACAGCTTCGTGGGTCTCGCCGCCGTCCTCGTGGGCTACAACTCCTGGCTCGAAGGGTCCCACGACAAGTTCCACCTCGCCGAGGTCTACTTCGGGATCTTCATCGGTGCGGTGACCTTCACCGGGTCGATCGTGGCCTGGGGCAAGCTCTCGGAGCGCATCCCGTCGCGGCCACTCATGCTGCCGGGCCGGCACTGGATGAACCTCGCGGCGATCCTGCTCATCGTGGGCATGGCGTTCTGGTTCGTCCCCACCCGCAGCGTGATCCCGCTGGCCATCATGACCCTGCTGTCCCTTCTCCTGGGCATCCACCTCGTGGCGGCCATCGGTGGGGCGGACATGCCCGTGGTCATCTCGATGCTCAACTCCTACTCCGGATGGGCGGCGGCGTTCTCCGGCTTCATGCTCAACAGCACGGTGCTGATCGTGACCGGTGCCCTCGTGGGCGCCTCCGGCGCCATCCTGTCCTACATCATGTGCCGGGCCATGAACCGCTCCTTCATCTCCGTGATCCTCGGCGGCTTCGGTGACTCCGGCCTCACGACCTGCAGCGTGGAGCAGGGCGAGTACCGTGCCCTGTCGCCCGCGGAGGTGGCCGCAGAGCTCGCCGACGCCCGCACCGTGATCATCGTCCCCGGATACGGCATGGCGGTGGCGCAGGCCCAGTACCCGGTGGCCGAGCTGACCAGGGCGCTGGAGGCCAACGGCACCCTGGTGCGCTTCGCGATCCACCCCGTGGCAGGCCGCCTGCCGGGCCACATGAACGTCCTGCTCGCCGAGGCGCACGTGCCTTACGACATCGTCCTCGAGATGGACGAGATCAACGAGGACTTCCCGGAGACGGACGTGGTGCTGGTCATCGGCGCGAACGACACGGTGAACCCCTCCGCAATGGAGCCCGGAACGCCGATCTCCGGCATGCCCGTGCTGCACGCCTGGGAGGCGAAGCAGGTCGTGGTGTTCAAGCGGTCGATGAATCCCGGCTACGCCGGCGTGGAGAACCCCCTGTTCTTCAGGGAGAACACCGTGATGTGCTTCGGCGACGCCAAGGCATCCGTGCAGGCGATCCTCGCAGCCCTGCCTGCGAGTGCGAAGGCCGCGGCCGTCTGACGTGTGCGAAACGGGCCCGGGAGCTGCAGGCTCCCGGGCCCGCCCGTCCACCTACGTGCTCGGCGACTCCGCCCTGATGATCTGGATGATCGTCGCGATGAACGGGGCCTCCCTTGCCACCATGCTGGTGATCCCGCGGCTCGTGGGCCGCTTCGGGAACGACGCAGCCCGAGTCCGCCGTCGTCGCGATCCGGGCGGTCGTGGGGTTGGGACCGGCCCTGTTCGCGTTGCTCGGCGCCACCATCTTCCTCGCCTACCCCCTCACCGACGCGCGGCACCGCAGCATGGTGGAGGAGGTGCAGGAACGCAACGTGCGAACCACCCCCCGCTGGCAACAACTGGGTGGTTCGGTTGCCACGTGATGCGGCTGGACGCACCGGGTGAGGTGGCCGTCCGATGGTCAGATCGTCGCCGGTACCGGCTTTCCGGGGAAGAGTTGCTGGTATTGGTGCGCGAACTGGCGGCGTCCGACGGTCTTGTAGAGGATTCTGATCGGCGTCGGGATGGCCCGCACGAATTCGGCGCGATCGGCCGGGGAGGCGTTGGCGAGCAGCATGCCGAGCTGGGGCAGGAGGCGGGACTTGGGGATCACGCCCATGCTGTGCTCCGCGAGCTGGTCCCACTCCTTCTGCGTGAGCACCTTCTCGGCCACGGGGACGATCTCGACGACCTCGCGGCGCAGGTGGACCCGGAGCACGGCGAGCAGGTCCTCGTAGGCGCGGGCGAGCGTCTCGCCCTGGGCGGCGTCACCGGTGGCGCGCCACTCGGCGCGTACGGGACTGATCGCGTCGAGGAGCTCGGCCACCTTCGCGTGGTGGGCGCGCATCTGGGCGACGTGCAATGCGCACGCCGGCGCGCGCTGCTCGAGACGCTCCCAGAGCAGCTCGTCCTCGCTGTGGTGGTGGACATGCAGGGTGGCGTCGAGGTCGCCGACCCACTGCCCGATGAAACCCGCCCGGTCCGTGTCCCCCGCAGGTGTGGACCGGATCAGGCCAGGTGCCTGCTCGTAGCCCCAGAGGAACGCGTTGTGGACGATGCGCATGTCGGTCCCGTTGCACAGGGCTGGGCCGGCCGGGACGGGGGGTGACGTCTCTCCCGGTGCGGCGGTGTAGAAGTCCGTCATCCCGCTCACCTCCAGGAGGCATCCAGAAAGCTCGAACGCTAGCACCGGGACGTTAGTCCCACAAGGGGGCGGCGGACACGGGGCGGCCCACGCCGCCGCGGCCGGCGTCGTCGTCGACGAACGGTCAGCGCGCGCTCTCGGCGAAGCGGGCGGTCGCGCGGATGAGCGCGTCGAGGATGCCCGGCTCCGTGAAGGCGTGCCCGGCGTCGGGGACGACGACGAACTCGGCGTCCGGCGGGCGCGCGGCCAGGTCGAACGCCGTCCGGGCAGGGGTGCACATGTCGAGGCGGCCCTGGACGATCACGGTGGGGATGTGCGCGATGGTCCGGGCGTTCGCGAGCAACTGGCCCTCCCGCATGGGGGTCCGGGGATGGTGTCAGTGCTATGCCATAGTCTGGACGCATGTTCGAACGCGGGGCATCGTCGCTGGTGGGAGGATCGACGGCGGCTCTCACCGCCGCGGGGATCGCCGCGTTCGCGTCCGTGCTGGCCGGGCTGCCCGCCGCGGTGACCGAGGGGGAGAACATCGACCGGATCCGGGCGCTGGAAGAGTTGAAGGCGGTGTGCGCCGCCGCCCAGGCCCGCGAGACCGCGGCGTTCGACGA
>JALHDK010000171.1:0-5651 GCA_022838965.1 Actinomycetales bacterium
CGACCGGAACCGCGAAGACCTCGGGAATGACCGACAGGGGTGGCACGAAACTGGCACCAACCTGCTTCGGGAGGCACAGCAGGAAGGAGGCCACCACGCAGCAGATCGTCGAGGGCTTTCTCCGGGCCGCCGCCTACGGCTTCTCCGACGACTTCGCGGTGGCGCGCCTCTACCTCGCCGACGGCGTCGCGCAGAGCTGGGACCCGACCGCCCAGGTGCACGTCTACTCGGCGGCCAAGAACCCCTCCCTGACCGTGGGGAGCGACGGCGGCATCACCGTGACCGTCGACCGCGTCGCCTACGTCGACCGGGACGGGCGGTACACCGAACAGAGTCCCTCTCCCACGACGACCAGCTTCACCCTCGTGCGCGACACGGAGAAGCAGTGGCGCATCGCCGCCCTCCAGAACGGCATCCTCATCTCCGACCTGAACTTCTCCCAGACGTTCTCGGCGTCCTCCCTCTGGTTCCCGGTGGCGGACGCCTCCAGCCTGGTACCGGATGTGAGGTGGTACCCGCTGGAGGGGCGCGCGACCGCCCTGGTCGCGGGGTTGCTGCGCGGGCCCTCCGGCTGGCTGCAGCCGGCGGTGCGGACGGCCTTCCCCCCGGGCACGCGGCTGCGCGGCAGGGTGACCGTCCAGGACGGGCTCGCGCTGGTGGACCTCAGCACGGAGGTCCTGGCCTCGGAGGCCGGGGAGAGGGCGCTGATGCTCGCGCAGCTGCACACCACGCTCTCCGCGGTGACGGACGTCACCGGCATCGAGGTCACGGTCAACGGCGCGCAGTTCGAACCCCTCGAGCCAGCCGTGGGTCTGGATCTGCCCCAGTCGATCGCCTCCCCGGTCATGGTGAACGACGGCGCACTGGTGCGCTGGAACGGCCGCGAACTGGCGGTGGTGCCGGGTGCCGAGGACCTCTCGGCGTTCGCCCCGCGTCATCCGGCCATTCCGTACGAGGGTGTCGACGCCCCGTGGGTGTTCCTCTCCGGCACCAGCCGGCTGGTCACCGTGCCCACGCCGGAGCGGCCGGCCACGGTCCTCCTCGAGATCCCCGATCTCGCGCCGCCCTCGCACGATCGTCAGGGCTGGATCTGGACCTCGGCCAGGGAGAACCCGGGCGCCCTCATCGCGGTTCGCGGCGACGGCGTTCTGGCGGCGGTGGCGGCGCCCTGGCTGGCGGGACGGGCGGTTGAACAGGTGCGGGTCGCCGTCGACGGGGCCCGCCTGGTGGTCGTGTCCCGCCGCGGGGACACGACCCTGGTGGAACTTGCCGCCATCGATCGGCGAGTCCCTCTCGGCCGTCTCCGACGTCACCTGGGTGGACCAGGCCACGCTCGCCGTCCTCGGTTCGCCGCTCGCGGACGCCGGCAACCAGGTGTACCTCCTGCAGGTGGGCGGTCCGACCACGGTCCTGCCGGTGATCGAGGATGCGGTTTCCCTCACCGCCAACCGCAACGCCCGCTCGATCGTCGTCGCCACCACGGATGGTCGGCTCTACGTCCGCAACGGCGCCGGATGGCGGGAGGTCGCCCAGTCGATCGCCGACCCGGCGTTCTCCGGCTGAGGCGGCAGCCCGTCCACAGGCGTGCGCCGGCGGTCGCGCCGGCGGTCGCGGTGTGGCGACGATGGTGCGGTGAACGCTCTCGCCGCGGCGCTCCGCGGAGCCCTGGACCTCGTGACTCCCACCGCCTGCGCCGGGTGCGGACGGGTGGACGCCGTGGTGTGCGAGCAGTGTGCCGCCGCGCTGTTCGACGTGCCGCGGCGCGCCGACCTCGATGCCCCGCTCCTCCGCGCCGGCCCGCCGACCTGGGCCGCTGCCCCGTACACCGGCACCACGCGGCAGGTGGTCCTCGCGTGGAAGGCTGGCCGTGAGGACCTCCATCCCCTGATGCGGGAGGCGGTCGCCGGGCTCGTCGACCGGTGGGCAAGCCTCGGCGAGGCTCCGGCGGCGGGGACCGTGGGCGTGGTTCCGGCACCCTCGGGCTGGGTGCGGCGGGCGAGGGGCCTGGTGGTGACCCGGCAGATGGCCGAGGTCGTGGCCACGACGCTCGACCGCCCGGGACTGCGTGCCACGGTCACCGACGTCGTCCGGCGGCGCGGCCACGGCCACCTCGCGGGTCTCGGGACGGGTGCCCGCGCCGCGGCGCGCCGCACCAACCTCCGGGTGCACGCCGTCCCGGCCGTCGACTGCTGGGTCCTGGTCGACGACGTCGTCACGTCGGGGGCGACGCTCGCCGCCACCGCGGCGGCACTCGAGGCCGCGAGCCGTCGCGCGGTGTCGGTGGCCTTCGTGCTGGCTGCGACGCCGCGCCGCAGCGGCGACGGTCTGCCCGGAATGTGATGCATGTCATGGTGGGGGGACTAGGATGTTGGGCACGGAAATTCGGTGAGGAGGTGATGGCCAGGCGGCTGGCAACCGCATCCCCACGCGAGCCGGGCGCGTCCCGGCAACCCTCACATGCCTCGAGGAGGTCCAGATGGAAATCGCCATCGTCGGTCGCAACACCGACATCCCCGAACGCTTCCGCACCCACGTGGAGGAGAAGCTCGAGAAGATCGAACCGCTGGCGCCAGAGGCGTTGCGCATCGACGTCGAGTTGACGCGCGAACGCAACCCCAGGCTCGCGGACAACGCGGAGCGGATCGAGTTGACGTTGCGGGGGAAGGGGCCGGTTGTGCGGGCCGAGGCCAGCGCGGCGGACCGGTACGGAGCGCTGGACCTCGCCGTCAGCAAACTGCAGGAGCGTCTCCGGCGCGCCCGTGACCGCCGGAAGGATCGCCGCAAGGCCGGGCCGGGCGAGACCCCCGTGGTCGCCGAGGCCGGGCCCAGCGGCCAGCCGGCGCCGGCCGCAGAGCAGCCCGCTCCCGAGGTGAAGGGCAACGGTGCCCCACGGCGGACGGGTGAGGCCACCGAGATTCAGTTGGGGGACTCGCCGGTGGTGGTGCGCCAGAAGCTGCACGACGCCACGCCGATGTCGATCGACCAGGCGCTGTACGAGATGGAGCTCGTCGGCCACCCGTTCTACCTGTTCGTCGACGAGGAGACGATGCAGCCGTGCGTGGTGTACCACCGCCACGGATGGACCTACGGGGTGATCCGCCTCAACACCGTGGTCGCGTCGTCGTGATCCCAGGGGCGTCCCGGAAGGGGCGCCCCTCTCGCTGGGGGCGAAAACCCGCACCGCACGGGTGCCGCGATGTGAGCCGTACCATGGGAGGGACGGCCGGGGTGGCCACTGACGAACGGAGTACCTGTGGCGTCGTTGATGAACAAGATCCTGCGCATGGGCGAGGGGCGGATCCTCCGGAAGCTCGCCGGCATCGCGGATCAGGTGAATGCCCTCGAATCCGGCTTCACCGCGCTCACGGACGCGGAGATCCGCGCCGAGACCGATGCCTTCCGTGCCCGACTCGCGGCGGGGGAGTCGATGGACCACCTGCTGCCCGAGGCATTCGCCGCCGTTCGCGAGGCGGCCCGGCGGACGCTGGGTCAGCGCCACTTCGACGTCCAGCTCATGGGCGGCGCCGCCCTCCACCTGGGCAACATCGCCGAGATGAAGACCGGTGAGGGCAAGACCCTCGTCGCCACGCTGCCCGCCTACCTCAACGCCCTCGGCGGCAAGGGCGTCCACGTGGTCACGGTGAACGACTACCTGGCCTCCTACCAGTCCGAACTCATGGGGCGGGTGTACCGCTTCCTCGGCCTGACGACCGGGTGCATTCTCGACGGCCAGCGTCCCGACCAGCGCCGCCTCGAGTACGCGGCCGACATCACCTACGGCACCAACAACCAGTTCGGCTTCGACTACCTCCGCGACAACATGGCCTGGAGCCTCGAGGAGACGGTCCAGCGGGGTCACAACTACGCCATCGTCGACGAGGTGGACTCGATCCTCATCGATGAGGCCCGCACGCCGTTGATCATCTCCGGACCGGCCACCGGGGACGTCAACAAGTGGTACAGCGAGTTCTCCCGGATCGCACTGCGGCTCCGGCGCGACGAGGACTACGAGGTGGACGAGAAGAAGAGGACGATCGGTGTCCTCGAGCCCGGCATCGAGAAGGTCGAGGACTACCTCGGCATCGACAACCTCTACGAGTCCCTGAACACCCCGCTCATCTCGTTCCTGAACAACGCGATCCGTGCGAAGGAACTGTTCAGGCGGGACAAGGACTACATCGTCAAGAACGGGGAGGTGCTCATCGTCGATGAGCACACGGGCCGGATCCTGCCGGGCCGCCGCTACAACGAGGGCATGCACCAGGCGATCGAGGCCAAGGAGGGGGTGGCCATCAAGGCGGAGAACCAGACGCTGGCCACCATCACGCTCCAGAACTACTTCCGCCTGTACACCAAACTCGCGGGGATGACGGGCACCGCCGAGACCGAGGCCGCCGAGTTCCTCAACACGTACAAGATCGGCGTGGTTCCGATCCCCACCAACAAGCCGATGATCCGCATCGACAACCCGGACCTCGTCTACAAGAACGTCTCCGGCAAGTTCGCGGCGGTGGTGGAGGACATCTCCGAGAGGTACGAGAAGGGCCAGCCGGTGCTGGTCGGTACCACGTCGGTCGAGAAGTCCGAGTTGCTGTCGGGTCTGCTCAAGCGGAGGGGTGTGCCGCACAGCGTGCTGAACGCCAAGCAGCACGAGCGCGAGGCCGCCGTGGTGGCGATGGCTGGCCGCAAGGGTGCGGTGACCGTGGCGACGAACATGGCCGGCCGCGGCACGGACATCATGCTGGGTGGCAACGCCGAGTTCATCGCGGTGGACAACCTGCGCCGCCAGGGCCTGGATCCCACCGAGACCCCGGAGGAGTACGAGAAGGCATGGCCGGCCGCGCTCGCGGCCGCCCAGGCGTCGGTGGCCGCCGAGCACGACGAGGTGGTGGCCCTCGGGGGGCTCTACGTCCTCGGCACGGAACGTCACGAGTCCCGCCGCATCGACAATCAGCTGCGGGGGCGGTCGGGCCGGCAGGGAGACCCGGGCGAGTCCAGGTTCTACCTCTCCATGGAGGACGACCTGATGCGCATGTTCAACTCCGGTGCGGCCGCGCGGATCATGAACTCCTCCGTCTACCCGGACGACATGCCGCTCGAGTCGCGCCTCGTGTCCAGCTCCATCGCCTCGGCCCAGGCCCAGGTGGAGGCCCGCAACTTCGAGATCCGCAAGAACGTGCTGAAGTACGACGACGTGCTGTCCCGGCAGCGCGAAGTGGTGTACGCCACCCGCCGGCGCATCCTCGAGGGTGAGGACATCGAGGAGATGGTGCAGCGGTTCATGGACTACGTGGTCGCGCAGATCGTGGCGGAGTACACGGCCGGCCCCACCCAGTCGACCTGGGACCTGCACGAGTTGTGGGTGGAACTCAGGAACCTGTATCCGGTGACGATCACCGCGGAGGACGTGATCGAGGAGGCTGGCGGGCTCAACCGGCTCACGCGGGAGATGCTGATCAGGGAGATCGGTTCGGACATCCACCTGGCGTACGACCGGCGCGAGGAGTCCCTGGGTTCGGAGACGATGCGGCAGCTCGAGAGGCGAGTCGTCCTCGCCGTCCTCGACCGGAAGTGGCGTGAGCACCTGTACGAGATGGACTACCTCAAGGAGGGCATCGGGCTGCGTGCCATGGCGCAGCGGGACCCGGTCG
>JALHDK010000171.1:5662-7806 GCA_022838965.1 Actinomycetales bacterium
GTCGATCCAGTACCTGTTCAACCTGGAGGTCCAGAAGCCCGAGGAACCGGCGGTCACCCCGGCGAACGCCGCCGCCGCGGGAGCGGCGCTGGCAGGCCGGGTGGCCAGCCTGCCCGCCGAGACCGAGACCGGGGCAGCGCCGTCGCCCGCCGCTGAGGCGCCCCCCCAGGCACCACCGGCTGCGGCGGCTCCGGCGGCTTCGGCACCGCGGGCGAAGGTTCCCGGGCTGGAGCCACCGCCACGGCCGACCGCTCTGACCTACACCGCCTCCGCGAAGGACGGCTCGGGTGCCGCGGCGGTCACGGGGGACGGCGGTGGGAAGCAGGCGGCCGCGGGATCCGGGTCCGCCGCCGCGGTGGCTGCGGCCACGGGCCAGAACCGGGCGGCCCGTCGGGCCGCCCAGCGGAAGAAGGGCAAGGGCCGCTAAGGGTATTGATTGAAGATTAAATCACTGCTAGCCTCGAGCCATGCAGTTCGGAGTCTTCAGCGTCAGTGACATCACCACGGACCCCACCACAGGGCGCACCCCGCGGGAGCATGACCGGATCAAGGCCGTCGTGGCGATCGCGGAGAAGGCGGAGGAGGTGGGGCTTGACGTCTTCGCACTGGGCGAGCACCACAACCCGCCGTTCTTCTCGTCCTGCCCACCACCACCCTCGCCTTCATCGCTGCCCGCACCAGGCGCATCATCCTGTCCACCGCAACCACGCTGATCACCACGAACGACCCGGTGAAGATCGCGGAGGACTACGCGATGCTGCAGCATTTGGCGGACGGCCGCGTCGACCTGATGCTGGGTCGCGGCAACACCGGGCCCGTCTACCCGTGGTTCGGCAAGGACATCCGCCAGGGCATCGAGCTCGCCGTCGAGAACTACGCGCTCCTGCGACAGCTGTGGGACCGCGAGGTGGTCGACTGGTCAGGCCGGTTCCGCACCCCGCTCCGCGGCTTCACCTCCACGCCCCGGCCGCTCGACGGCGTCGCCCCCTTCGTGTGGCACGGTTCCATCCGCAGCCCCGAGATCGCCGAGCAGGCCGCCTACTACGGCGACGGCTTCTTCCACAACAACATCTTCTGGCCGATGTCCCACACGAAGCGGATGGTCAGCTTCTACCGGCAGCGGTTCGAGCACCACGGGCACGGGAGCGCGGACCAGGCGATCGTCGGCCTCGGCGGTCAGGTCTTCATGCGTCCGCGCTCGCAGGATGCCGTCCGCGAATTCCGTCCCTACTTCGACCACGCCCCCGTCTACGGCGGGGGACCGTCGCTGGAGGAGTTCTCGCGCGAGACGCCGCTCACTGTCGGCTCGCCACAACAGGTCATCGACCGGTACGCGGCCATGCGCGACCACGTCGGCGACTACCAGCGCCAGCTCTTCCTCATCGACCACGCGGGCCTTCCGTTGCCCACCGTCCTTGAGCAGATCGAGATCCTCGGGTCAGAGGTCGTGCCTGTCCTGCGGCGCGAACTCGACGCCCTGCGCCCGGCGCACGTCCCGGACGCGCCCACGCACGAGTCGCGGACGCGCCACCGTCCCGCCGGCGGCGGCACGGCAGCCCAGACCGACCGCTGGACGGGAACGCGGGCCGAGGACGGCAACGTCCTGCAGGGAGCCGCCCTGTGACCCGCCGGGTGGTGGTCATCAGCGCCGGTCTCCGCGAGCCGTCGTCGACGGCGCTCCTCGCCGAGCGCCTCGTCGAGGCGGTGGAGGGCGCACTGGCGGATCGCGGGATCCGGGGCGTCGTCGAGATCGTGCAGCTGCGCCACCATGGCCCGGCCATTCTGCAGGCGATGACGTCGTTCGCGCCGCGCGAGCTCGAGCGGGTGTTCGAGCAGGTCGCGACGGCGGACGGGGTCATCGCCCTCACCCCCGTCTACAACGCCTCCTATGGCGGGCTGTTCAAGTCCTTCATCGATGTGCTCCCGGAGGGATCCCTCCGCGACACGCCCGTCCTCCTGGGTGCGACGGGCGGCACGCCGCGGCACTCCCTCGCCATCGATTACGCGCTCCGGCCACTCTTCGCGTATCTGCACGCCGAGGTGATGCCCACCGCCGTGTACGCGGCGACCGCCGACTGGGGTGCCACGCCGGACGACGTGCGCCCGCTCCCGGAGCGGATCGCACGCGCGGGGGAGGAGTTCGC
>JALHDK010000172.1 GCA_022838965.1 Actinomycetales bacterium
CGCGGCGCCCGCCACCCTCACCATCTACTCCGGGCGGAACGAGAACCTGGTGGGGCCCATCCTCGCGGACCTGGAGGCGGCCGTCGGCGCGGAGGTTCGGGTGCGGTACGCCGGATCCAGCGAACTCGCGGCGCAACTCCTGGAGGAGGGCGAGGCCACGGACGCGGACCTCTTCTTCTCCCAGGACGCCGGCGCCCTGGGCGCGCTGGCCCGGGCGGGCCGCTTCCGCCCCCTTCCCGACGAGGTCCTCCAGCGCGTCCCCGCCCGCTTCCGCGACGCCGAGGGCCGGTGGGTCGCCACGTCCGCCCGCGCCCGCGTCCTCGCCTACGATCCCGCCCGCGCGCCGGAGGTCGGGCAGTTCACCGGCATCGACCAGATCCTCGACGAGCGCTACCGCGGCCGTCTCGCCTACGCCCCGACGAACGCCTCCTTCCACGCCTTCGTCACCGCGCTGCGGGTGGACCGCGGGGAGGACGGCGCGCGCGCGTGGCTGGAGCGCTTCGCCGCCCTGGATCCCCAGGCCTACGACACCAACACCGCGGTCCTCGACGCCGTCGACGGCGGTCAGGCAACGATCGGACTCATCAACCACTACTACTGGTACGAACGTGTCGCCGAGCGCGGGCCGGACGCCGTCACCGCCCGGATCCGCTTCCTCGCCAGCGACGACCCCGGCGCCCTCGTCAACGTCGCCGGGGTGGGCGTGATCGCCGGCTCCGACGCCGCGGACGCAGCCGTGGCAGCCGTGGCCCATCTCCTCTCCGACGAGGTGCAGCAGTACTTCGCGGACGAGACCGCGGAGTACCCGGTGGTCGACGGCGTGACCACCCGGGTCCACGACCTCGCGCCGCTCGGGACCGGGCTCGCCATCGACCTCAACCAGCTCGAGTCCCTCGCCGACACCCTCGCCCTCCTCGACGCCGTCGGCCTGACGTGACCGTGACCGCCCCACCCGGCGCGCCCGACCGGCGCGCCACCGCGCCCCCCGGGCCAGCGGGCCGGGCGGGGCCACCGCGCTCCCGGTGGCCGGTCCTGCCGCGCGGGCAGCGGGCGCCGGCAGCGCTCCTCGTCCCCGCGCTCGCGGCCGCCGCCGTCGCGCTGCTCCCGCTGGCCTACCTGCTTCTCCGCGCCACGGAGGCGGGCTGGGACACCGTCATCGAGATCCTGTGGCGGGAGCGGACGCTCCGGCTGGTCCTCCGCAGCGTGGGCCTGGCGGCGGCGGTGACGGGGGCGGGCGTCGTCGTCGGGGTGACCCTCGCCTGGCTGACCACGCGCACGGATCTGCCCGGACGCCGCGGATGGGCGGTGGTGGCGGCGCTGCCGCTGGCGATGCCGAGCTTCGTGGCGGCGTACGCGTGGGTGTCCATGGTCCCGGGCATCGCCGGCTTCTGGGGCACGTTCCTGGTGCTGACGGCCAGCACCTACCCGTACGTGTACCTGCCGGTGGCGGCGGCGCTGCGGCGCGTCGACCCGGCGCTGGAGGAGGTGTCCCGGTCGCTCGGCCGCGGACCGTGGGCCACCCACCTGACGGTCACGGCACGGCAGGTGCGCCCGGCGGTCGCGGCGGGCGCGCTCCTCGTGGCCCTGTACGCGCTCAGCGACTTCGGCACCCCCTCGCTCATGCGCCATGACGTCTTCACCCGGGTCATCCACACCTCCTACCAGGCCTCCTTCGACCGCACCCCGGCCGCCGTGCTCTCCCTCGTCCTCGTGGCGCTCACCATCACGATCACGGTGGCGGAATCCCGCAGCCGGGGCCGGGCGGGGCACGCCCGCCTCGGCAGCGGAACCCCCCGCCGCGTCCGCACCGCCCGGCTCGGCCGGGGGGCACCGCTGGCGCTCGCCGTCACCGGCGGGGTGGCCGCCGTGGCGCTCGGCTACCCCGTCGCGGTGCTGGCCTACTGGATGAGCCGGGGCCAGTCGGCGGGCCTGGACGGGGGGCAGCTCGTGACCGCCGCCGCCGCCACGCTGTGGGTGTCCTTCCTCGGCGCCGTCGCCGCCACCGCGCTGGCCGTGCCGGTGGGCATCCTCGTCGTCCGCCACCCCTCGCGCCTGAGCCGCTGGATCGAGCACGCCACCTGGTCGGGACACGCGCTGCCGGGGATCGTGGTGGCCCTCGCGCTGGTGTCCTTCGGGATCCGGTACGCCCAGCCGGTTTACCAGCGCACCCCCCTGCTGGTGCTCGCGTACACGGTGCTGTTCATGCCCGCCGCGATCGGGGCGGTCCGGGCGGCGGTGGCGCAGAGTCCGCGCAGCCTGAGCGAGGTGGCCCGGTCCCTGGGACGCCGGCCGATGGGCGTGGTCCGGGATGTCTCCCTGCCGCTGGCGGCCCCCGGCATCGCGGCCGGCTTCGCCCTCGTCATGCTCACGACCATGAAGGAACTGCCCGCCACCCTCCTGCTGCGGCCAACCGGCATGGACACGCTCGCCACCCGACTCTGGACGGAGACCGGGGTGGGGGCGTACGCCGCGGCCGCGCCGTACGCCGTCGCGCTCGTGCTGCTCGCCGCCATCCCCACCTTCCTGCTCTCCCGCGTCCAGGAGCGTCTCGGATCCGCGCGTCCAGGAGCGTCTCGGGAGCGCGGCCACCTCCGGGCGGCGGCGCGCGCCGGACGGCGGAGCGCCCCGGACGGGCGCGAGCGGGTGGTGACGCGATGAGCCGCCTCCAGGTGCGGGGGTTGCGGAAGTCCTACGGCCGCCAGGAGGTGCTGCGCGGCCTCGACCTCGACGTGCCCTCCGGCGCGCTCGCGGCCGTCCTGGGCTCCTCGGGGTGCGGGAAGACCACCCTGCTGCGCGTCATCGCCGGCTTCGAGGACGCCGACTCCGGCGAGGTCCGCATCGGCGAGCGCGTGGTGGTCTCCGGCCGGCGCGGGGTGGCGGCCGAGCATCGCCGCGTGACGATCGTGCCGCAGGAGGGCGCGCTGTTCCCCCACCTGTCGGTGGCGGAGAACGTGGCGTTCGGCCTGCCGCGGCGGGGTCCGTGGCCCGGGCGCGGGCGCGTGCTGCAGGCACACCGCGAGCGGGTGCGTGAGCTGCTCGCCCTGGTGGGTCTCGCCGACCTCGGGCGGCGGATGCCCGGCGAGCTGTCCGGCGGACAGCAGCAGCGGGTGGCCGTGGCCCGCGCCCTCGCGCCCGAACCGGACGTGGTGCTGCTGGACGAGCCCTTCTCCGCGCTGGACGCGGGCCTGCGCGCCGCCGTCCGCGAGGACGTGCGCGTCGCGCTCCACGAGGCCGGCGCCACGGTCGTGCTGGTCACGCATGACCAGGAGGAGGCGCTCAGCGTCGCCGACATCGTCGCCGTGGTGCGTGACGGCCGCGTGGTGCAGGCCGCGGCCCCCGAGCCCCTCTACCACGCGCCGGCGGACCTCGAGGTGGCCCGCTTCGTGGGCGAGGTGGTGGTCCTGCCGGCGGAGGTGCGCGACGGCGTCGCCCGCACCGTCCTCGGACGCCTGCCCCTGCTGCGCGGCGACCACGTCTCGGACGGCCGGGGCGCGGTGGCGGTGCGACCGGAGCAGATCCGCCTCGTCCGCTCCGGCCGCGGCGGGGTCAGCGCCCGGGTGGTGGGCACCACGTTCTACGGCCACGACGCCTCCGTCCGGCTCGAGGTGACGGGTTCCGACGGGGTGCCGGTGCCGATCCTCTGCCGGATCCAGGGTCCGCTGCCCGCCGACGCGGAGGTGGGTGTGCTCGTGGCCGGGCCGGTGTCGTTCTTCGTCAACCCCGGCCCGGATCCCGGCCCGGGTCCCAGCCCGGATCCCAGCCCGTTCGCCGGCGCGGAGACCGGCGCGGCGTTCCCCGGCCCGGATCCCGGCGGGGCGTTCCCGCCGGGGTGACCCGGGTCAGCGCCGGGGCCGCGTGGTGAGGACGAACACGTCGTCGGCGCGCCAGTCCGCCGCCGTCGCAGGCGATTCCCACCCGACCGCCGTCGCAGGCGATCCCCACCCGACCGCCGTCGCAGGCGATCCCCACCCGACCGCCGTCGCCCGGCCGTGCACCAACCCCCTCCAGGGCGGCCGCATCGCCGTGGACGCCAGGCGATGACCGCGGCGGCAGCGGGAACGGGGGCAGCAAGACCGCGACGGCAGCCAGATTGGGTCTCCGCGGGCTCTCCAAGGTCCTCAACAACCGTTTCCCCATTGATGGGGAGAGTTGTGCGCCCAGGAGGCACAGGAGTCTCCCCATCAGTGGGGAAACACGTGTTGAACGGCCACCGGCACCCCGCGCGCACCGCCCGCACGCGATCCCCCGCCACCCTGGGCGAGAATTGCCTCCATGCCCGCCACCCCGCCACGCCCCGGCCGAGAGCGGCCACGGCGCCGGGGCACCGTCACCTCGCCGGATCCCGCCATCCCGCCGAGCCCGACCCCAACCGCGACCGCCACGCCGAGCCCGACCCCGAGCCCCACGCCGAGCCCGGCCCCG
>JALHDK010000173.1 GCA_022838965.1 Actinomycetales bacterium
GTGGGCGTGGGCGTCAATGCGCAGGAGGACGCCCTGGCAGCCCACCTCGCGCGCCTGCTCGCCGACGGCGGGCCGGTGGCGTGGCGCGCCGTCGGCCGCTCGGGCCATCGGGTGGCCCGCACGCTCCGCGAGACCGTTCCGCTGCTGGACCCCGGGCTCGACGTCGTCGTGGTGGCGACCGGGGTCAACGACGTCATGGCCCTGACGTCCCTGCGGCGCTGGCGCGCCGGGGTGACCGCCATGGTCGACGCCCTGGGTCCCCGCGTGAACGCGGGCGGGTGGATCGTCCTGTCCGGGCTGCCTCCGCTCCGCCGGTTCCCGGCACTGCCGCAGCCCGCCCGGGCCCTGGCGGGTCGGCACGCCGACGCCCTCGACGACGTCCTGGCCGCCATCGCCGCGCCCCCGCGGGTGCTCCACGTTCCGATCAGTCATCTCGCCGGACCCGGACACATCGCCGGGGATGGCTTCCACCCGTCCGTCGCGGGCTACGCGGCCTGGGCGGCGACGATCGCGGCCGCGCTCCGGGCCAACGGGCTCACCGTCTCGGCGGCAGCGGGATGAATCCGCTGGTGCGCAGGACGTAGGCGCGATACCCGGGACGCTCCATCATGCGTGCCTCGGTCAGGGCCTTGCCGGTGCGCGCGACCAGGACCCAGGTCATGAGCACCGGGGAGAAGACGGTCAGCACCCCGGGCCACGAACTGGCCGAGACGAGGAAGATGCCCCACCACACGGCGGAGTCGCCGAAGTAGTTGGGGTGCCGGCTCCACGCCCACACCCCGGTGTCGAGGATGCGGCCGCGATTCGCGGGGTCCATCCGGAACTCGACCAGCTGCCAGTCGCCCGCCACCTCGAACGCCATCCCGACCGCCCACAGTCCCACTCCCACCCAGGCCACCCAGGTCACCGGCCCGGTGGTGTGCATGCCCACCTGGGTCGTCAGCGAGACCAGGAACAGGGTCGCCCCCTGCGGGAGGTGAACCAGCCGGAGGGCACGGAGGTTCCGGCTGCCGGGCCCGAGCAGCCCGGCGTAACGGGGGTCCTCGGCGCCGTCGCGCAGCCGCCACGCCAGGTAGCCCGCGAGGCGCAGTCCCCAGACCGCGGTGAGGCCGAGCAGCAGCAGGCGCCGCGCCGGATCGCCGTGACCCTCCGACAGGACCCACGAGATCGCGGCCACCACCACGAACCCCAGACCCCAGGCGCAGTCCATCACCGCGTGCCGGTGCTGCCGCACCCCGATCACGAACGTCACCGCGAGCAGCAGGAGGAGTCCGGAGAGGGTCCACGGGAGGGAGGCGAGGAACGCCGCGGCGGGGAACGGCGTCAGGTCCATGGGAGAAGCCTAGCCAGCACCGGTTGTGCGCCCTCCCGGCGGCACATAGATTGGGTTGGCAGCTACGTGGCTGCTGATGAGGGTGAGGACCATGATCGAGACCTCCGTTCCCGTGCTCGTCGAGCGGCCCGACCTGCGCAACACCACCGACCTGCTGGCCGAACGGGTCCGCCTCCACCCGGACCACGTCGCCTTCCAGGTGCGCCGCGGTGACACCTGGCAGGACGTCACCACCCGCGAGTTCGCCGACGACGTCCGCCGGCTCGCCCAAGGCCTCATTGCCGCGGGTGTCGGGGCGGGCGACGCCGTCGTCATCATGGCCCCCACCCGGTACGAGTGGGCCGTGGCCGACTTCGCCACGTGGTACGCGGGCGGCGTGGTGGTGCCGATCTATCCGACGTCGTCGGTCGCCCAGGCGACAGCGATCATCGCCGACGCCGCCCCCGTGGTCGCGCTCGTGGGGGGGCCCGCGGAGCGGGAGGTCGTGGGGGTGGCCGCGGCGCACGCGCACCGCGAGTCGCTCACGATCTGGTCGATGGACGACGACGCCGGCGCGGACCTCGCCGCCCTGACAGCCCGCGGTGCCGCGGTCGGGAACGACCTGGTCGAGACGCGCCGGCACCTCGCCGGCCCGGACACCGTGGCGTCCATCGTCTACACCTCCGGGACCACCCGCACCGCGAAGGGCGTCCTCATCACCCACGGCAACATGGTCCGCGAGGTCCTGCAGGTGGCCGCTGCCTACCCGGACGTGGTGCACGCGCGGGCCACCACCGTGATCTTCCTGCCGCTCTCCCACATCCTCGCCCGCGCCCTGCAGCTGCTGGCCGTCACGGTGGGGATGCGGGTGGCGCACCTGTCCGATCCCACGCAGGTGGTACCCACGCTCTCCGAGATCCGGCCCACGTTCATGGTGGTGGTCCCCCGGGTTCTGCAGAAGATCCAGGGGGCGGCGCTCGCGAAGGCGGAGGAGAAGAGGCTCGGGCGTGTGTTCCGTGCCGCGATCGCCACCGCCATCACGTGGGGCCGCTACCTCGAGGACAGGGACGAGGGGGGTTCCGCCCGGCCGCCCGTCCTGCTGCGGGCACGGCACGCCCTGTTTGACCGCCTGTTCTACGCCAAGTTGCGCGGTCTGATGGGCGGGCAGGTCGAGTACCTCCTGTCCGGCGCCGCGCCCCTGGAGGCACACCTCAGCCTGTTCTTCCGCGGCATCGGCATCCCGGTGGTGGAGGGGTACGGGCTGACGGAGACCACCGCCCCCTGCACCGGCAACCGGCCGGGAGCGATCCGGTCGGGAACCGTGGGCATCCCCATCCCGGGCACCACCATCCGGATCGCCCCGGACGGAGAGGTGCTGGTGAAGGGCGTGGGCGTCACGCCCGGCTACCGGAATCCCGCGGACAACGAGGGCGCGTTCGTGGACGGCTTCTTCCGCACCGGTGACCTCGGCTCCCTGGACGAGAAGGGGCGGCTGACCCTGTCGGGCCGGGTCAAGGAGATCATCGTGACCTCCAGCGGCAAGAACGTGGTCCCGGCGCCGTGGGAGAACGTGGTGGAGGCCGACCCCATGGTCGCCTACGCCGTCATGGTGGGCGAGGGCAAGCCCTTCCCGGCCGCCCTCATCCTCATGGCGCGCGAGGAACTCGCCGCGTGGGCCGAACGGCACGGCCGTCCCGCCCTCGCCGCGCTCGCGAAGGACCCGCATGCCCGCACCGTGGACGATCCGGGCGTGATGGCCGCCATCGGCGCCGTGGTGGCGCGGGCCAACCAGGCCGTCTCGCGCGCCGAGCAGGTGCGGAAGTTCCGGGTTCTCCTCGCGGACATCAGAGAGGAGACCGGCCACCTCACCCCCACCCTCAAGCTCAAGCGGGACGCGTTCCTGCGCGATTCCCACGACTTCGTGGAGGACCTGTACCGCAGCGGCAAGAGCCAGCAGGGCGTGGCGTGACCGTGGCGGGCGGCGGCTCGCGGGACGCCGGCGGCGGGCGCCCTCCGCACCCCGTGCGGACGTGGCTGACGGCGTACGGGATCGCCGCCGTCGTCTTTGCGGTGCTCGACGTGATCTGGCTGGGGACGATCGCCCAGCGGCTCTACCAGGAGCAGCTGGGGCACCTGCTGGCTGAGGAGTTCAACCTGGTGCCGGCGGCGGCCTTCTACCTGCTCTACCTCGTGGGGCTCGTGCACTTCGCGCTGCGGCCACTGGAGTCCGGGCGGGGGCTCGGCGTGACGCTCCGGGACGCGGCACTGTACGGCCTCATGACCTACATGACGTGGGACCTCACCTCCGCGGCCGTCTTCCGCGACTTCCCCACCCTCGTGATCTTCGTGGACATCGCCTGGGGCGTGGGCGCCTCGACGGCGGTCGCGGCCCTCACGTGGTGGCTGACGTCACGGCGGCGTTCGCCGTCTCCGGCAGCGTGAGCCGGGCCGGCTGGCGTGGGCCGGGCCGGCTGGGCGGGGCGGTGGCGTCAGGTCAGCGAGGCGCCGTTGGTGGCGATCACCTGCTGGTACCAGGAGAAGGACTTCTTGCGGTACCGCTCCAGGGTGCCGGTGCCGTCGTCGTTGCGGTCCACGTAGATGAAGCCGTAGCGCTTGGACATCTGCGCGGTGGAGGCGGAGACGAGGTCGATGGGGCCCCAGGTGGTGTAGCCCCAGAGCTCCACGCCGTCGGCGATCGCCTCCCGGACCTGCACGAGGTGGTCATTGAGGTAGGAGATGCGGTAGTCGTCGAGGACAGTCTTCACGCCGTCCACCTCCACCAGCTCGTCCTTGGCACCCAGCCCGTTCTCCACGATGAAGAGCGGCTTCTGCCAGCGGTCCCAGAACTGGTTGAGCACGATCCGCAGGCCGATCGGGTCGATCTGCCAGCCCCACTCGCTCTCCTTCAGGTACGGGTTCGGCACGCCCCCGATGATGTTGCCCTCCCCCTTGCCCTTGGACTTGTCCGCTGATTCGCAGATGGAGACGTAGTAGGAGAAGGACACGAAGTCCACGGTGTTCTTCAGCAGCTCGCGGTCCTCGTCGGTGATGTCCAGTTCGATGCCGTTGTCGCGGAAGTGCCGCAGCGCGTACCCGGGGTA
>JALHDK010000174.1 GCA_022838965.1 Actinomycetales bacterium
ATCATCGAGAACGGCATCGCGGACAACATCCGCATGTGGGCGGCGATCTTCATCATCGGCGGCGCGGCCCTCGCGATCCTGGTCATCTTCTTCTACCCGCTCACGGAGAAGAAGTTCCTGGAGATCGTCTCCGAGATCGCTGCCCGCCGGGCCGCGAAGGAGGAGGCGGCAGCCAAGGGCTGATCCCCTTCACACCACGACTCGGGTCCTGCCCCACAGGGGCAGGACCCGAGTCGTCTGTGGGGGGTCAGCCGGCGACGGCCTGCGCGAACTGGTGGTCGTGGTCGGTGATCTGGCCGTCGGTGATGTGCACCGTGCGGTCCGCGTAGTGGGTGATCCGCTCGTCGTGCGTCACGATGATCGCGGACGTCCCCCGCTGCTTCATCTCGTCCCGGATCAGGTGCACCACCTGGTCACCCAGCTTGGAGTCCAGCGCGGAGGTCGGCTCGTCGAACAGCACCAGTTCCGGCGAGTTCATCAGCGCCCGGCCGATGGCCACGCGCTGCTTCTGGCCGCCGGAGAGCTGGCTGGGCAGGTTGTTCGCCCGGTCCTCCAGGCCCAGCTCCTTGAGGAGCTGATCGGCCCGCCTCCGTGCGTCGGCGCGCGACCGACCCGTCGGCCCGAGCTCGTCCACCACCAGCAGGTTCTCCCGCGCGGTGAGGAACGGCACCAGGTTGACCGCCTGGAAGACGAACCCCACCCGCGTGCGGCGGAACTCGGTCAGCTTCTTCGGCGAGTAGTTCGTGATGTCCTCGCCACCCACCAGCACCCGCCCCGCCGTGGGCGAGAGGATCCCGCCGGCGATGGTGCACAGCGTGGTCTTGCCGGACCCCGAGGGTCCTACGAGGGCGACGATCTCGTCCTCGGCCACGTTCATGTCGATGCCGTCGAGCGCGACCACTTCCTGGTCGGCCATCGGGTAGACCTTGCGGACACCCGCCATCTCGAGGGCGTACCCAGCCTTGCTCATCAGTTCCCTCCAATAGCTTCGGCCGGGTCGATCCTGACAACCCGACGCAACGAGAACGCGCTGCCGACCACCGCGGCCAGCGCCATGAATCCCACGGACGTGATCAACCGGGAGGGCGTCACCGCGAAGGGCAACGCTCCGGCGGGAATGAACGCGCCGGCGGCGAGCGTCATCCCGACGCCCACGATGGCCGCGATCAGGGTGACGACCAGGGCCTGGGCCACGACCCCACTGAAGATGGTGCCCGTCTTCGCGCCGATCGCCTTGAGCACGCTGTACAGGGACAGCCGCTCCACTGTCAGCAGCGCGAAGAACAGCGCGATCACGACCAGCGCAATCGCGAGGGTCACGCCGATGATCTGCCCGAACGTCGACTGCTGGGCCGAGACCCCGGGGATCGCGAGCACCGCCTCGTCGATGGTGAGCGTGCGGGTCGCCCCGGTCGCGGCGTCGATGGCGACGGCGACGTCGGCGGCCGCAGCGGCGTCGTCGAGCGCCACCACGAGACCCTGGACGGTCGCCTCACCCATCGCCGAGCCCGGCCGGGCCGCCGCCAGCACGCTGCGCCACGTCTCCAGCGACCCCCAGACGCCCCCGAGCGACGGGGTCGCGGACTCCTCGAGGAAGCCGACGATCGTCACCTCGGTACGGGCGGGGCCCAGCAGGAGGACCTGGCCCGCGGTGTAGGTCTCGGCGAGGTCGGGGTCAGCCCACACCTCGCCGGGCGCGGGGGCCTCGTCCGGCAACCCGGCCGCCGGGAGTTCGTAGCCGCGCAGCGTGAGGGACTCGAGCTCGCGCTCGTCCCCGCCGGCCACGCGCGCTCCGAGGGTGATCTCGCCGATTCCGCCGACGGCGCCGGCACCGCCGACCGCCGACTCGACCTCCGCACGGAGGTCACCGTCGATGCGGCTGCCGGCCAGCGTCTCGTTCGCGTCCGACGAGTACACGATGAGCTGGCCGGGCTGGGCGCGGTACGCCCCGGTCGCCGACTGGATGAGGCCATCCAGCAGCCCGCCCAGGAACATGAGCAGGATGGCGATCAGCGTCAGCGTGAAGGTGGCGATGGCGAACCGGCCGGGCTGGCGGCGCAGCTCCCGCAGTGCGAGTCGCATCAGTTGCTCCCTCCGTGCGTGGCCTCGACGGGTTCGATCGCCAGCACCCGGCGGATCGAGGCCAGGGCGCTGGCCACGCCGAGGCCGCCGAGCAGCAGGGTCCAGAACGCCACGGTGGCCCAGTCGAAGGTGATGGTCAGGGTGCCGATCTCGATACGGGAGGTCAGCGCGTACAGCCCCACACCCACGACGATCCCGCCACCCAGGATGAACGCCACCTGCCAGAGCAGGGCGCGCACCAGCACCCCGGAGCGGGCACCGACGGCCCGCAACAGCGTGAGGGCGCGGGTCTTCTGGAAGGTGATGATCAGGAAGAACAATCCGGTGACGAGGGGGACCACGAAGCCGTACAGCGCGAGGATGATCAGGAAGGACTGCTCCACCTGGCCCGCCCCGGGGAACTCGCTGGCGGCGTCCGCGCGGGTGAGGGGGTCGAGGTCCACCGACGCGGCCCTGAGGTCCGCGACGGCGGCCTCCGGCGTCGTCGCCGGCGTGACGGCCATCAGGCTCGGCAGCACGCCCATCGCGGTGGGGTTGCGGAGGAGGGCCGCCTCCTCGAAGTCGGCGTAGTCCATGAACAGGGTGGGCTGGACGGCGAGCTGCGCATCGGCGGCGAGGCCGACGACGGTGATCGCCATCTCCTCCCCGGTCGGGCCGGACCAGGTGATGGTCTCCCCGAGGACGAAGTCGCCCCGCGTGCCCACGGCCTCCCCGGGGGCCGAGGGGTAGGTGCCCTCGCGCAGCGCTTCCGGTGCTCCCAGGGCGCGGTCCTCGTAGCCCCAGATCACCGCGCTCACCTCCGCGCCACCGAACAGCTCCGTCTCGGGCAGGGTGACCGGGAGGATGCCGATCCGCCCGGCATCGGCCACCTCGGGCGACTCGGTGACGAGCTGCTGCATCGCAGGGGTGATCACGCTGCCCTGGGGGGCACGCAACGCGTCGGTGGCGTAGACGAGCACGGGGGCGCTCTGGTTCTCGATGGCCCCGATGAACGAGGTCACCAGAGCGCGGGACAGCGCCTGTTGCACCAGGATCAGGAAGACGAGCAGGCTCACGGCGATGAGCAGGAGCGCGAACTTCACCTTCCCCCGGTGCATCTCTTTCGCGGCAAGGAACATGGTGATCAGGTTACGACGGACCGTCGAGAACCGCCAGTTGAATTGCGCGCAATGGACATCGCGGAGGGCACTGTGGCGCGCGAGAGCGCCCCGCAGGCCCGTGAGCAGCGACATCATTCCCCGCGGGAGCCGCCAGAGCCACGATGGCATACTGGTGAGCATGCCCCGGATCAAGGCCGAGTCGCTCGCGGAACACCGCGCGCTCGTCCGCGGACGGATCCTGGACTCCTTCGGGGAGGAGCTGCACGAGAAGGGCTTCGCTGCCCTCACGCTCGCGGACGTCGCGGCGCGCGCCGGCATCGCCCGCAACACGATCTACAACTACGCGTCCGACAAGAACGAACTGATGCTCTCCTTCGTGGAGCGCTCGGTCGAGGGCTACCTCGCCCACGCGCGCAGCGAGATCGCCGCCCTCACCACGGCGTCCGACCAGCTCCGGTACCTCATCCACAGCCAGATCACCCAGTTCCTGTACGAGCCCGGATCCGGATCCGCCGGCGGCATGCTCGAGGGCGGCTCGCTGCCTCCCGACGTCTTCGACGCCCTGATGCGGCGGCTCTCCGGCGTGCACCGGCTCATCGGCGAGGTGGTGGAACGCGGCGCCCGCTCCGGGGAGTTCCACCGGGTGACGGACGTGCCCGCCACCGTCGAGATGATCGCCTCGGTCATCGGATCCCAGCGCATGCCCGTGGGCGAGCGCACCCGCTCCGTCGAGGATGCCACCAGGCAGGTCACCGGGTTCATCCTGGCCGCACTTGCGGCGTGAGATCCTGATTCAGGCGCCGGCGACCTGTCCCTGCACCCGCCGGGCCAGCACCATCGCCGCCGCCCCGAGAACCGCCGTGATGGACACCGCAACCCCGAGCTCAAGCCCCACCGCGGACAGGGGCTCCCCCATGACGGACACCTGCCAGATGGGCTCGATGATCCAGTACAGCGGGAACAGCATGGCGATCCACTGCGGCCAGCTGGGGAAGATGTAGAACAGGGCCGGCGCGAACAGGAAGAGTCCCATGCCCTTCACAATCGCGAACATCACCGCCGAGTCCTTCGCTGCCACCCCGACCAGCAGCCCGATCACCGTGGAGAGGGCCGCGGCCACCACCACTACGAGGAGGACGGCCACCCAGTTGCCGGCCACGGCGCGGTTGAGCACGAGGGTCGCCACCGCCATCACGCTCGCGAGCACCACGCCCAGCAGCCACTTGGCGCAGGGCGGCGAGCGTTCCCCGCTCCTTCTCCTCCACGAGGCTGGAGGCCGGCAGGAACAACCCCGCCATCACCAGGGCGTAGAACACGATCACCGGGATGAGGCGGGTGGAGATCGGCAGACTCTCGTCCCCGAAGCTGACCACCTGCACCTCCACCGGCGCCGTTCCGCCCTCCAGCTCCCTGATCAGGTCGATCGTGGTCACCGTCAGGATGATGCGGTTCGAGGCGAGACTCTCGCCACCGATCCATAACGTCAGCTCCGGCTTCTCGCCGGCGCGGACCGCGTCGTCGAAGCCGGCGGGCAGCACGATCCCGGCGTCGACGTCATTGGCCTCCACCATCGCCCGGAGGCAGGCGGCGTCGTCGACCAGCGTCACGGCGATGCCCTCCATCGCGGTCACCGCCGCAGTGATCCCAGAGCGGCCCTCGTCGACCACCCCCAGCCGCGGCTCGGGGTCGAACAGCGAGCCGAAGGCCACCTGCAGGATGAGGGTGAGCGCGAACGGCAACACCACCGCCCAGAGGAACACCGCGGACCGTGGCCCGAGGG
>JALHDK010000002.1 GCA_022838965.1 Actinomycetales bacterium
TCGGCGTCGGAGGCGCACTCCACGGCGTCGGACTCATTGACGCCGCGGGGATCGAAACCCACCAGGTTGTAGTGGGCCAGCACGGTGTCCGAGACCGAGACCGTGATCCAGTCCAGCATCGCCGTCCCGGAACCGCCGGGACCGCCGGGGTTGAGGAACAGTGCCGGCGCCTCCGCCCCTGCCGAGTCCATCCTCCTGACCGCGATCCGTACCGTGGCGCCCTCGGGTTTGGCGTAGTCCAGGGGCACCTCCACCGTGGCGCACTCCGTGTCCGAGCCGCAGCGCGTCCACTCCACGTCCTGCTCGTAGTAGGGCGCGAGGTCCGGGTCCACGCCCTCGGCCGGATCGAAGGCCGCGGCCTCCGTGGACGCGGGCGGACGCGTCGTGCCTGCACCGGTCCCGGTGATGGTGCAGCCGGCCACGGCGAGGAGGGTCGCCAGGAGCGCGGGGACGATGCGACGCGTCTTCTTCACGTCTGCAAGGCTACGACACGCTCACCCCTGCGGCCGCAGGGCGATCAGCATCGCCTCCACGGCCAGCAGGGGGGCGACGTTGCCCGCCAGCCGGGTGCGCGCCTCCCCGATCGCGTCCATCCGCCGCAGGGTCTGCTCGGGAGTCGAGCGCGCCGCCAGCTCGCGGACCGCCTCCTCGACATCCGCGTTGATGAGGTCCACGTCACTGCCCAGCTGCACCGCGATGACGTCGCGGTAGAAGGCCAGCAGGTCGACCATGGCCCGGTCGAGCGCGTCACGCTGCACCCGGGTGGCGCGCTTCTTCTGCTGCTCCTCGAGCTGCCGCAGCTGGGCCCGTGCCGCCGGTGGCACCGGCCCCTCGGCCACACCGAGCGTGCGCAGCCATTCCGCCCGCTCGGCCTCGTCGCGGCGCGCCGCGACGTCCTTCGCCTCGGCGGTCGCGTCGTCGACGAGCGCGGCGGCCTCGAGGACGGCGTCCCCCACGCCGCGGATCGACAAGGGGATGCCCAGGAGCCGGCGACGGCGCTCCCGGGCCGCCGGGTCGGTGGCCAGCCGGCGGGCCATGCCCACGTGTGACTGGGCTGCGCGCGCGGCGACGGCCGCCGCTTCGGGAGCCACGCCGTCGCGCCGCACGAGCAGGTCCGCGACGGCCGCCGCGGGGGGGATCCGGAGGTTGACGTTGCGACACCGGGAGCGGATGGTGACGACGACGTCGTCCGGCGACGGCGCACAGAGGAGCCACACGGTGTACGCGGGTGGCTCCTCGATCGACTTGAGCAGCACGTTCGACGTCCGCTCCACCATGCGGTCGGCATCCTCCACGATGACGATGCGCCACCTGCCCTGCGACGCGGACCGTGCGGCCGTCGTGACCAGCTCGCGCACCTCACGGATGTCGATGATCACCTTCTCGGTGCTCACCGTGGTGACGTCGGGGTGGGTGCCGGCCATCGCCATCCGGCAGCTCTTGCAGGTACCGCAGCCGGCGGGCCGCGCCGAGCACTGCAACGCGGCGGCGAACGCGCGCGCCGCCACGGACCGGCCGGATCCGGGCGGTCCGGTGAACAACCACGCGTGCGTCATCGCGCGCGGATCCGCCACCGCCTGCCGCAGCAGCTCCGCGACGTGTTCCTGCCCGACGAGCTCGTCCCAGACGCTCACGCATCCCCCAGCAGCGCGGCCACCCGCGCGACGACCTCCTGGTGGATCGCCTCCGGCTCCCGGCTGGCATCCAGGACCAGGTACCGGCCCGGATCCGCGGCAGCGAGCCGCCGAAACCCCTCCCTCACCCGGAGGTGGAACTCCCGGGACTCACGCTCGAGCCGGTCCGGCACGCCCTCACGCCGGGCGGCGCCCACCCGCGGGTCAAGGTCGAGCAGCACCGTGAGGTCCGGGAGCAGGCCGCCGGTGGCCCAGAGGGACAGGTTCCGGACCTCGTCCAGCCCGAGCTCCCGGGCGGCGCCCTGGTAGGCGGCGGACGAATCGAGGTAGCGATCGCTGATCACCATCGCGCCGCGGGCGAGCGCCGGCCGCACGACGGTGTGGACGTGGTGGGCGCGGTCCGTCGCGAACAGCAGGGCCTCGGTGCGGGCGTCGACATCGCCCCCGTGCAGGAGCGCGGCGCGCAGCACCTCCCCCAGGGGCGTGCCACCCGGCTCGCGCGTCAGGACCACCTCATGGCCCAGCGCCGCGAACCACGCGCCGAGGAGGCGCTGCTGGGTGGACTTGCCCGCGCCGTCGCCGCCCTCGAACACGATGAAGAGGCCCCTCCGGTTCACGCACCCACTCTAGCGGCGCGCTCCGACAGGATCGGTGAGCCCCTCATCCGGCCGGAGGCGCCTCGGGAGCCATGGGCTCGAGCTCGGGCTCGCCCGGATACCGCACTCCCACCTGGCGGCGGATCTCGTCCACGACCTCAAGAACCTCGACCGTCGCCGCCCACGGCATGATGGTGGACTCCATCATCCCCGCGTCGATGCAGCGCGCCGCCTCCGCGATCTGGTACTGGAAGCCGCCCGCCGGGTGCAGGAGTTCCCAGCGCAGGGCCTCCCGACCGGTGACGGTCACCGTGATGCCCCCCTCCCGGTAGAAGTCGCGATCGAAGTCGATCCACCCCTCGGTGCCCGCGATCCACGCCCGCGATCCCGTCCGTCCCAGGAGCGTGCAGGTGGCCACGGCGAGGGCGTCCGGGTAGAGCAGGGCGCTGGCGGCGGACGCGTCGACACCCGACGCGAGCAGGTGGCCCTCGGCACGCACGCCGCGGGGACGCCCGAGGATCGAGTGGATGAAAGACACCGGATAGACGCCGAGATCAAGGAGGGCCCCGCCCGCGAGACCGGGGTCGACCAGACGGGGCACATGGGTGAGGGCCTGGCCGTGGTCCGCCACGACCTGGACGACCTTCCCGATCGCGCCCGCATCGACGAGGGCGCGGGCCACCAGCGAGTGCGGCAGGAACCGCGACCACATCGCCTCCATCGCGAACAGGCCGTGCCGCCGTGCCACCTCGAACACCGTGCGGGCCTCCGCCGCGTTGCGCGTGAACGCCTTCTCCACCAGCACGGGCTTGCCCGCCTCCAGGGCGAGGATGGCGTGCGCCGCGTGCTCCGAATGGGGGGTGGCGATGTAGACCGCATCGATGACGTCACTGGCCACCAGGTCGGCGTAGCTGCCATAGGCGTACTCGATGCCGTGGGTGGTGGCGAACCGTTCGGCGCGTTCCGGATCCCGGGACCCGACGGCGGTGACCTCGCAGGCGGTCGCCTCCCTGGCGTCCGCGACGAACTGCCGGGCGATCGCGCCCGGCCCCAGAATCCCCCAGCGGGCGGGCGGGCACTCGAGTGTGTCGGCGAGCCTGACCGAGGCCGCGATGTCGGCGAGGTCCATGGTCACACGGGAGCGTCGAGGGGGCGGGGCCGCGAGTGGGAGACCTCGTTGACGAACCGGGTCCCGGTCAGGGTGGCGACGAGGTGAACGGTCTCCGTGGGACCGCAGGTGAACACCGACGTCGCGTGGCCGCCGGTGGACTGGTGTCGCTTGAAGAACATCCGCACGGTGTGCCTGCCGGGCGCGATCACGAACCGGTGGGTGGTGAGCCAGCGGAGGGAGTGGATGGCACCGTCGATCTCCACCATCGGCGTGGCGAACACCATCTGCAGACGGGCACGCATCCCCTCGGCACGGGCGTTCACCGCGAGGGTTGCTGCAATGGTCACTGTCGCATCATGGCACCCGCGGCAGGGGGTCGCACCCGGGTTCAGGACTTCGGGGCGCGCCTCGCGGTGGTGGAGCTGCGGCGTGCGGCCGTCCGCTTCGGAGCCCCCGGCCCCTTGGCCCGCTTCTCCGCCAGGAGCTCGAACGCGCGTTCCGGGGTGAGGTGCTCGACGTCGTCCCCCTTGCGGAGGGTGGCGTTGGTGGTGCCGTCGGTGACGTAGGGGCCGAACCGGCCGTCCTTGAGGACGACGGCACCGCCGGAGACGGGATCGACTCCCAGCTCGCGCAGGGGGGCGGCGGCGCGGGCGGCGCCCCGGCGCTGCTTCGGCTGGGCGAACAGCTCCTCCGCCTCGGCCAGGGTGATGTCGAAGATCTGCTCCTCGTTCTCGAGCGACCGCGTGTCGGTCCCCTTCTTGAGGTACGGACCGTAGCGACCGTTCTGGGCGGTGATCTCGACGCCGTCGGCGGCCGTGCCGACCACCCGGGGCAGCGACAGCAGCCGCAGCGCATCCTCCAGGTGGAGGGTTTCGAGCTGCATGGTCCGGAACAGCGAGGCCGTGCGGGGCTTGGCCTTCGCCGGGGCTCCCTCCGGGAGGACCTCCGTCACGTAGGGCCCGAAACGGCCGTGCTTCGCCACGATGAGATGGCCGGTGGCGGGATCGGTCCCGAGCTCCCGCGCCTCGTCGGTCCGGGTTGCGAGAAGCTCGCGCGCCCTGGTGAGCGTGAGCTCGTCAGGCGCCACCCCCTCCGGGATGCTGGCCCGGCGCAGCTCGCCGTGCTCGTCCACCGCCTCGAGGTAGGGACCGTAGCGGCCGACGCGCAACGTGATGCCCTCCCCCAGGTCGATGGTGTTGATGGCCCGGGCGTCGATGTCACCCAGGTTCTCCACCAGGGACTTCAGCCCCTCGGCCCCGGAGTCGCCGAAGTAGAACTGCCGCAGCCATTCCCGGCGGTCCTGGGACCCCGCGGCGATGCGGTCGAGGTCCCGCTCCATCTCGGCGGTGAAGTCGTAGTCGACGAACCGGGAGAGGTTCTCCTCGAGCAGGCGGGTGACCGAGAAGGCCAGCCAGCTCGGCACGAGGGCCTGCCCGCTCCGGGTCACGTAGCCCCGTTCCGTGATGGTCGACAGTGTGGCCGCGTAGGTGGAGGGCCGCCCGATGCCCTTCTCCTCCATCGCCTTGACGAGCGAGGCCTCGGTGTACCGGGGTGGCGGGGTGGTCTCGTGGCCGGTCGCGGTGGCGTCGCTGGCTGCGAGGACCTCCCCGACGGCGAGTGCGGGAAGGCGGGACTCGCCGGCGTCGGACTCGTACCGGGCGGCGTCGTGCCCCTCCTCGTAGGCGGCGAGGAATCCGCGGAACGTGATGACGGTGCCGGAGGCGGTGAACCCGAACGCGTGACGCCCGGGGGGGACCCGCAGGTCTGCTCCCGCCGTCTCGCCGTTCACGGTGATGCGCACCGTGGAGGTCTCGCCCGTGGCATCCGCCATCTGCGAGGCGATGGTGCGCTTCCAGATGAGGTCGTAGAGCTTGTGCTGCAGCGCCGACAGGTGGGCGAGCTCCGCGGGCCGGCGGAATACCTCGCCGGCCGGCCTGATGGCCTCGTGCGCCTCCTGGGCGCCCTTGGCCACCTTGCCGTAGTGGCGCGGCTTCTCCGGAACCGATGCCGCGCCGTAGAGCTCGACCGCCTGGGCCCGGGCCGCCTTGATCGCCTGTCCCGACAGCGCCGGGGAGTCGGTGCGCATGTACGTGATGTACCCGTTCTCGTACAGCGCCTGCGCGATCCGCATGGTCTCCCCCGCGGAGAGCCGCAGCTTCCTGGACGCCTCCTGCTGCAGGGTCGACGTGGTGAAGGGCGCGGCCGGGCTGCGGCGGTAGGGCTTCGCCTCGACCCCCTCCACGGTTCCCTCGACGACGACGTCCGCGATCGCCCGCGCCGTCGCCTCGTCCACGTGCACCACGCCGGAGGACCGGAGGACGCCGTCGTCCCCGAAGTCGCGTCCCGTGGCGACGCGGGCGCCGTCGATGGTCGCCAGCCGAGCCTGGAAGCCCTCCGCTCCGCGTGCGAACCGTGCGGTGACATCCCAGTAGGAGGCCGCGCGGAACGCCATCCGCTCCCGCTCGCGCTCCACGACCATGCGGGTGGCGACCGACTGGACGCGGCCGGCCGACAGACCGGGACCGATCTTGCGCCACAACAGCGGCGACACCTCGTAGCCGACCAGACGATCGAGGATCCGCCGGGTCTCCTGCGCGTCCACGAGGTGCTCGTCGACGTCGCGGGTGTGTCCCACGGCCCGCCGGATGGCCTCCGGGGTGATCTCGTGGAACACCATCCTCTTCACCGGCACCTTCGGCCGCAGCACCTCCACGAGGTGCCAGGCGATCGCCTCTCCCTCGCGGTCCTCATCGGTGGCGAGGAGCAGTTCGTCGGCGTCGCGAAGCAGCCGCTTGAGCTCGGTCACCTTCTTCCGCTTGTCCGGATAGACCACGTAATAGGGCTCGAACCCGTGGTCAACGTCCACCGCGAACCGGCCGTACGGCCCCTTCTTCATGTCCGGGGGCAGGTCGGAGGGCTGCGGAAGATCCCGGATGTGGCCGATCGACGCCTCGACGTCGTAGTCCTTCCCGAGGAAGGCGCTGATGGTACGCGCCTTGGCGGGCGACTCCACGATGACAAGCTTCCGCCCCACGACACCCTTCCTGCTCCCGACGCCGGACGCTGGCGCTCCGAGGGGAATACTGGCACAGATTCCGGCCCGGGCGTGCGCACCGTCCCCACGGAGATCGCACACAGCCGCCTCACAGGAAACTCATGGCGAGTGTGCAGCACCACCCGCCACCATGGGAGCATGCGCAGATCCGACACCCTCCAGCGCCCGGACGGCTCCCCCGTCCACGTCCTGGTGGTGGACGACGAGGAGGTGCTCGCCGAACTGCTGTCCGCGGCGCTGCGGTACGAGGGGTGGGACGTGGTGGCCGCCCGCGACGGTCACGCCGCCATCCGGCAGGTCAGGGCGCACGATCCTGACGTCATCGTGCTCGACATGATGCTTCCGGACATCGACGGGCTGGAGGTGCTCCGCCGGGCCCGCCAGCTCAAGCCCACCGTGCCCGTCCTCTTCCTCACGGCGCGCGACGCCGTCGAGGACAGGGTTGCCGGGCTGCACGCGGGCGGGGACGACTACGTGACCAAGCCCTTCTCGCTGGAGGAGGTGGTCGCACGCCTGCGGGCGCTGTTGCGGCGCTCGGGCATGACCGCCGCCACCGCCGAATCCGTCCTCGAGGTGGGCGACCTGCGGATGAACGAGGACTCGCACGAGGTCTGGCGGGGGAACCAGCCGGTCACCCTCACCGCCACCGAGTTCGAGTTGCTGCGCTACCTGATGCGCAACGAACGCCGCGTGGTCTCGAAGGCCCAGATCCTCGATCGGGTCTGGCACTACGACTTCGGCGGGCAGGCCAACATCGTGGAGCTCTACATCTCCTACCTGCGCCGCAAGATCGATGCGGGCCGGAGCCCGATGATCCACACCGTCCGGGGCGTCGGATACGTCCTGAAGCCCGCGTGAGCGGACGGGCGTGGCCGCTGCGCCGGCGCCTCGTGGCGCTGGTGTCCCTGCTCGCCGCCCTCGTGATCTCGGCGAGCGCCGTCGCCTCGGCGTTCGGGCTGCGCGACTCGCTCGTGGCCCAGGTCGACGAGCAGCTCGGGCGGGCCGCCGCGCGGAGCGCCGAGCTGGCGGATCGAGCGGGCCCCGCCGAGCCACCGGCGCGCGCCCGGGACGAGGCGGCGCGGTTCCCGCTCGCCGACCGCCCCTCCCCCCTCGACATCCCCGGCCAGCGCAGCGGCACCCTCACCTACCAGCGGGAGGACGGCGTCGTGGTGTCCGGCGTCATCATCGACTTCGCGGTGACGGAACTCACCACCGCCCAGACCGCGGCGCTCGACGCCGTGCCACGGGACGGCCGCCCCCGCACCGTGGACCTCCCCGAGCTCGGCGAGTACCGCGTGGTCGCCACCGATCGCCCCGACGGCTTCCAGGTCACCGGCCTGGCCCTGTCCGAGACGAACCGCACGCTGACCGCCTACGCCCTCCGGCAGGCGATGGTCGGGGTGGCCGGCATCGCGCTCGTGGCCGCGCTGGGGGCGTGGCTCATCAGGCGCGAACTGCGCCCCCTCCAGGAGGTGGCCGCGACGGCGACGGCGGTGGCGCGGACGCCACTCGACCGCGGCGCGGTCGCACTCCCCGTCCGGGTGACGGACGCGAACCCCGCGACCGAGGTCGGCCAGGTGGGCGCCGCCCTGAACACGCTGCTCGGGCACGTCGAGACGTCCCTGGAAGCCCGGCACCGGTCCGAGATGCAGGTCCGCCAGTTCGTCGCGGACGCCTCCCACGAGTTGCGGACGCCCCTGGCGTCGATCGCCGGCTACACCGAGCTGATCCAGTCCGGCCAGGTGTCGGACGGGGACACCGCCCACGCCCTCACCCGGATCGCGCAGGAGGCGTCCCGGATGACGCTCCTCGTGGATGACCTGCTGCTGCTGGCTCGCCTCGACGCCGGCCGGCCGCTCGCCGCGGCGCCGGTGGACCTCACCGCCGTCGCCGCCGACGCCGTCACCGACGCCCACGCCGCGGCGCCCCACCACCACTGGCGGCTCGACCTCCCCGTCGACGCGGACGGGGAGGTGGACCTGGCCGGAACCGTCGTCACCGGCGACGAGGATCGGCTTCGTCAGGTGCTGGGCAACCTGCTCACCAACGCACGGGTCCACACCCCTGAGGGAACCACCGTCACGGTGCGCGTGCGGGCCACCCCGACCGACGCCGTCGTGACCGTCGAGGACGACGGCCCGGGCATCCCGCCCGAGCACCAGGACCACATCTTCGACCGCTTCGCACGCGCCGACAGCTCCCGGCACCGGGCTTCGGGGTCCACGGGGCTGGGGCTGGCGATCGCCCGCGCCGTGGCCGAGGCGCACGGCGGGGCGATCACCGTGATGTCCCGCCCCGGTGACACCCGCTTCACCCTTCGGCTGCCGCGGGCGCCCGCCTCACCGTGAGGCGCTGCCGGGGACCATCACCGGACCGCCGGTCAGTCTGCGGAACACGAACACCGATGCCAGCAGCACCAGGGGAACCGCGACGAACAGGCCGACCCCGAGCGCCATCGCGCCGAGGATCATGACTCCGATCGCGGAGAGGCCGAAGAGCACGGTGGTACCCAGGTTCCGGCTGACCAGCTGGACGCTGCCCTTCAGGGCATCCACCGCGGAAAGACCCCGGTCGAGGGCGAGGTGGAGGTACCAGGTCCCGAGGACCTGGACCACGAGACCCGGAATGATGAGGAGGAAGTACCCGATCGAGGTGGCGACCGCCAGGATCACCGCGGCCAGGGCCGCCTGCCCGAGATTGGGGATCGAGGTGAACTCGGAGAAGGTCGTCCTCCGGCCGTCCGCGGCCCTCAGGGCGGCCTGCAGCAGCGCCGCCGTGATGACGTATCCGATGATCGTGAAGAGGAGATTCACGAACCACGCACCCGGGGTGGTGATCGTGAAGGTCATGTCCATCCACTCCGTGGTGCGGCGCATCGAGTTCACGATGCCCTGTCCGATGGCGCCGGTGACGAGCAGGACGAGCACGGCCACGACCCACGGCACGGGGTCCAGTTTGAAGGCCGCCCACGCGAAGCGGTAGGACTCCCCGATGGGCACCGGGGGCGCCGCGCCGAACATCGGGGGTTGCGGGGCCGGCGGCACCTGGCCATACGGAGGCGGCGCGTACTGCTGCTGACCCGGCGGCACCTGGCCATACGGAGGCGGGGCGTACTGCTGGTGGCCCGGCGGCACCTGGCCGTAGGGAAGCTGGGGCTGAGGCTGCTGGGCCGGCGGCACCTGGCCGTACGGGGGCTGGGCGGGGGGAGTCGAGGCCGCGTCGGGTGGGTTGCTCATGGAAGTCCTCTCGGAGGCAACCGGATTCGTCACGACAAGCAAAGCCAGCGACCGGTGATGGTGTCAATGCGGCTGGCCGGCACGTCCTCACGGGGGCCAGCCCCCAGGGGAGGCGGAGGTGCGGGGCCCCGCCGTCACAGGAAGCGGGCGGGGTCCCCGGCGCCCAGCCGCACCACCTCGGGACTGCCACTGGAGAAGTCGACGACGGTTGTCGGCTCGCAGCCGCTGGTGTCGCCATCCACGACCAGCTCGACGGCACCCCCGAGCGCGGCGCTCACCGCCTCGCCCGTCACCAGGGGCTCGTCGTGTCCCGGAAGCAGGAGGCTGCTGGTGAGCAGCGGCTCCCCCAGTTCCGCGAGGATCGCCTGGGTGATGCGGTGCTGCGGGATGCGCACTCCGATGGTGCGCTTCCGCTCGTGCTGCAGCCGCCGTGGCACCTCCGCGGAGGCGGGCAGGATGAAGGTGTACGGCCCTGGCGTGGCGGCCTTCACCGCGCGGAACACCGCGTTGCCGAGTCGCACCAGCTGGCCCAGCTGGGCGAAGTCGCGACAGATCAGCGTGTAGTGATGCCGGGCGTCGAGCTGGCGAATCTGGCGGATGCGTTCCTTCGCCCGCTGGTTCCCGAGGCTGGCTCCCAGCGCGTAGCAGGCGTCGGTCGGGAAGGCGATCAGGCCGCCGTCGCGGACGGTTGCCACCACCCGGGAGATGAGCCGGGGCTGGGGGTCGGTCGGGTGGATCGCGAGCAGCGTGGCCATGCTCGAGGGTATCCGGCGCCGGCTCGTCGGCGTGCCGGCTCCCGCGCGACCGACCCGCCGGCGAGGGTGCGCGACGGACCCGCCGGCGAGGGTGCACGACCTCAGCGCGGGTGTCCAAGGACGAGGCGCACGAGCCGCGCTGCGCCCGCCTTCGAGAGCGGCGCGTTGCCGGAACCGCACTTCGGGGATTGGATGCAGGCGGGGCAGCCGTCCTCGCACCGGCAGTCCTCGACGACGGCGAGGGTCGCCTCGAGCCACTGCCGCGCCACGGCCGCGCCCCGCTCCGCAAATCCCGACCCGCCGGGGAAGCCGTCGTGCACGAACACCGTGGGGCCGCCGGTGTCCGGGTGGTGGGCGGTGGACAGACCGCCGATGTCCCACCGATCGCAGGTGGCGAGCAGGGGGAGGATCCCGATCGCGGCATGCTCGGCGGCATGGAGCGCGCCCGGCAGGTCCGCTGCCGGGATCCCCGCGGCCGCGCACGCCGCTGCCGGGACGGTGAACCACACCGCCCGGGTGGGGAGCAGCCGTTCCGGCATGTCGAGGACGTGGTGCCCCAGGATGTCCATGGTGGGAACCTGCAGGCGGTCGTAGCCGGTGACCTGGCTCGTGACCTCCACGGGCCCGAAGCCCCAGCACACCCCGCCCTCCCACTCCCAGGACCGTTCGGTGCCGAGGACCCGGAGGGAGGAGATCGAGCGGGTCCGCGTGCGGTACCCGGGATTCTCGTGCCGGACGAGCGCCACGTCATCCACGACGTCCTCCACCACGTACACGCGCCCCTGGTGGACGTACACGGCTCCCGGGTAGGTCTCCCCGCCCCCGGGCCCGGCGGTCCCGAGCACCGCACCGGTCAACGACTCCACGATCTGCACCTCACCGCCGCCGGAGCCCCGGAGATCCGTCAGGTCCTGCGCCCGGCCGCTGCGCGCGATGTTCCAGTACCACCCGGCGGGGCGCGCCCGCAGCAGGTCGCGGTCCACCAGCGCGGTCAGGAGCGTCTCGTCCGCGAGACCGAAGACCGGGAAGTCCGCCCGGGTGATGGGCAGCTCGGAGGCGGCGGCGCACAGGTGCGGGCCGAGCACGTAGGGGTTGGCGGGATCGAAGGCGGTGGCCTCCACGGGCGTCCCGAAGATGGCCTCCGGGTGATGCACCAGGTAGGTGTCCAGCGGGTCGTCGGAGGCGATCAGCACCGCGACACCGTCCGAGCCGGCGCGGCCCGCGCGCCCCGACTGCTGCCAGATCGAGGCGCGGGAGCCCGGCCATCCGGCGATCACCACCGCATCGAGACCCGTGATGTCGATGCCGAGTTCCAGGGCGTTCGTGGTGGCCAGGCCAACCAGTTCTCCCTCACGCACCGCCCGTTCCACCTCACGCCGCTCCTCGGGCAGATAGCCGCCGCGGTACGCCCCGACAGCGGAGGCGAGTTCCGGGTCGGCCAGTTCCTGCCGCGCCCGTTCCGCGACGTACTCCGCCGAGGCGCGGGACCGCACGAACGCGAGGGTTCGCGCGCGGATCGCCACCAGGGCGGCGAGAAGGTGCGCGGCTTCGGTGGTGGCGGCACGGCGGGTGGAATCCGCGGGATCGAGCGGTTCCGTGAGTGCGGCCTGCCAGAGGGCGATGGTGCGGCGGCCGGCGGGCGAGGTGTCGCTGGTGACGGCGACGACGTCGTCGGGTGCAACTCCGATGAGGCGGGCCGCCGTGAGGGCGGGGGTGGCCGAGGTCGCGGAAGCGACGACGACGGTGGGGTGCGCGCCGAGATGGCGGGCCACGCGCAGCAGGCGCCGCAGGACCAGTGCGACGTGCGCGCCGGTCACGCCACGGTAGGCGTGGCTCTCATCGACGACCACGAGGTGCAGGCCGCGCAGCAGCCGCACCCAGCGGTGGTGGGCCGGCAGCAGCGAGAAGTGCAGGAAGTCCGGGTTGGTGAGGACGATGTCCGCGTGATCGCGTATCCAGTCACGCTCCGGCAGCGGGGTGTCACCGTCGCAGGTGGCGGCCCGTGCCGACACCCCCGAGGCGCCGATGAGGGACTGCAACGCCGTGAGCTGGTCGGCACCCAGGGCCTTGGTGGGGGCGAGGTAGAGGGTGGTGGGACGGCGCCGGTAGCCGGCGATCGAGCCCGGCGCGGCGGAGCCGGTGTCCTCCCGGAGGGCACTGAGGGCAACCAGCCAGAAGGGGAGCGACTTGCCCGAACCGGTCCCCGTGGCCAGCACGGTGTGGCGACCGGCATGGATGCTCTCGGCGGCCTCCACCTGGTGGAGCCACGGCGAGGCGATCCCGAGCCGCCGGTATCCTGCGATGACCTGCGGGTCTGCCCATGTGGGCCACTCGGCCGTGCGGGCCGGCCGGGCGCCCAGGTGCTCGATGTGCAGGAGCCTGCCGTCGCGCGCGCCAAGGTCCCGGATGAGCTCCAGGGCGCGGTTGGGTGGCACTCCCCCATGGTGGCACGGCGAGCCTCGGCCCCGCGGCCCCTGGCCCCCGGGCTCTGGGCCGTGGGACCAATGTCCCCCCTATGGGAGGCCGCAGAATCAGTGAGACACTAGATGTTGTGGCTCTCCGGCGTTGCGCCCACAAGATGCGGGGAGCGCGGCGTAGCTTCTGGGACATTCGCCGGACAACTAGTGAAGAGGTCGGAGCAGCATGTCAACGTCGACTCAGCGTCCTGAGCACCTCCAGCGCGCCGCGTGGGAGCCCGTGACGATCGATGCGGTGGGAACGATCAACGAGTACCTCTCCCGCGCCGACTGGCGGGTCAATGCCAACGCCAACCAGGGCTACTCGCTGGGCGGGATGATCCTCAACACCTCCGGCAAGGTGATCGCGAACTACTGGTTGACCCAGGTGTACGGGGAGGCCGCGGATCGCGCGCACCGCAGCGGGGACCTCCACATCCACGACCTCGACATGTTCGCCGGATACTGCGCCGGCTGGTCCCTGCGCACCCTGCTCGAGCAGGGTTTCAACGGGGTGCCCGGCGCCATCGCCGCCGCGCCGCCGCGACACTTCTCGTCCGCCGTCGGGCAGATCGTGAACTTCCTGGGCACGCTCCAGAACGAGTGGGCGGGCGCGCAGGCCTTCTCCTCCTTCGACACCTACATGGCACCCTTCGTGCGCCTGGACTCCATGACCTACGAACAGGTGCGCCAGGGGATCCAGGAGCTGATCTTCAATCTGAACGTGCCGTCCCGGTGGGGCACGCAGACCCCCTTCACCAACCTCACCTTCGACTGGACCTGCCCGGAGGATCTGCGCGACCAGCAGCCGCTCATCGGGGAGGAGGTCTGTGACTTCACCTACGGCGACCTGCAGGCCGAGATGGACATGATCAACCGGGCCTACATGGAGGTCATGACCGCCGGTGACGCGGACGGGCGCGTGTTCACGTTCCCCATCCCCACCTACAACATCACCAGGGACTTCCCCTGGGACTCCGAGAACGCCGAAAGGCTGTTCGCGATGACCGCGAAGTACGGCCTGCCCTACTTCCAGAACTTCATCAACTCGGAACTCGACCCGGGCATGATCCGGTCGATGTGCTGCCGCCTGCAGCTCGACCTTCGCGAGCTCCTGAAGAGGGGCAACGGGCTGTTCGGCTCCGCGGAGCAGACAGGCTCGGTGGGCGTGGTGACCATCAACTGCGCCCGGTTGGGCTACCTGTTCGCCGCCGACGAGCCCGGGCTGCTGGCGCGGCTGGACGAGCTGCTCGAGATCGCGAAGGACACCCTCGAGGCGAAGCGGGTCGTGATCCAGCACCACATCGACGACGGGCTCTTCCCGTACACGAAGCGCTACCTGGGCACCCTGGAGAACCACTTCTCGACCATCGGCGTGAACGGGATCAACGAGATGATCCGCAACTTCACGCTTGACGAGTACGACATCACCGATCCGCGCGGACACGCGATGGCGGTGCGCTTCCTGGACCACGTCCGCGATCGCATGGTGGAGTTCCAGGAGGAGACCGGCAACCTCTACAACCTCGAGGCCACCCCCGCCGAGGGCACCACGTACCGGTTCGCGAAGGAGGACGCGAAGCGGTACCCCGGAATCCTGCAGGCGGGAACGGAGTCCAACCCCTACTACACGAATTCCTCGCAACTGCCGGTGGGCTTCACCGACGATGCCTTCGAAGCGCTCGAGAGGCAGGAGGAGCTGCAGGGCAAGTACACCGGCGGCACCGTGCTGCACCTGTACATGCCGGAGCAGGTATCCTCGGTGGCCGCGTGCCGGAACCTGGTGCGGCGCGCGCTGACGAACTTCCGGCTGCCCTACATCACCATCACGCCCACGTTCTCCATCTGCCCGGTGCACGGCTACCTCGCCGGTGAACACCACACCTGCCCGAAGTGCGCGGCGGCCCGCCCGCAGGCGGCTCCGCAGGAGTGCGAGGTGTGGACACGGGTCATGGGCTACTTCCGCCCCGTCTCGTCCTTCAACATCGGCAAGAAGGGCGAGTACGCGGAGCGTGTCATGTTCACCGAGGAGAAGGCGGTGGCCCACCTGTGACCGCCACCGCGCCCGCGCCGGCCAGTGGGACAGGCCCACTGCCGGGCGCGGGCGTGCCCGCTGCGCGGTTGCAGGTCGCCGGGCTCGTCCCCCTCTCCACGGTGGACTGGCCCGGGCACCTTGTGGCCACCGTCTTCTGCCAGGGTTGTCCCTGGAACTGCGGATACTGCCAGAACCCCTCCCTGATCGACTGCGCGCCGGCCGGACGTGTGAGCTGGGCGGAGGAGGTCGAGCCCCTGCTCCTCCGGCGCCGTGGCCTGCTCGACGGTGTGGTGTTCACCGGGGGCGAGGCCACCCGCCAGGCCGCGCTCCCGTCCGCGATGGCCCGGGTCCGCGACCTGGGATTCTCCGTGGGGCTGCACACCGGGGGTGCCTACCCGCGGCGGCTCGCCGAGATGCTGCCCCTGGTGGACTGGGTGGGCCTCGACATCAAGGCCCTTCCCGGGGACTACGCGACCGTCACGGGCGTCCCCGCCGCGGGCCGGCGCGCCTGGGAGTCGCTGGCCGTGGTCCTCGCCGCGGGGACCGACCTCGAGGTGCGGCTCACCGTGCACCCGGGCGCCCCGCAAGCCGGTTCCGCCGTCGAGATCGCGCGACGGCTGCGTGCCGCCGGCGTGCGCACCTTCGCGCTGCAGGACGCCCGGCTGGACGGCACGCGGCCGCGGTTCCGCGAGCTGGCCGCCGGCTGGGACCTGGCGGCGTGGCACCGTGAACTCGCCGCCCTGACGTCGGAGATCGCCGGGATGGGCTTCCCGTCCTTCGTCGTGAGGTGAGGCCTCGGCGGGCGGCGGCAGCGGAGCGTGGCTAGTCTTCTCTGATCACCCCGCCAAGGAGACAACGATGCTCGAACTGGGGACCACGAGTCTCACCATCGTCGCCGTGATCGCCGCCATGGCCGTGCTGGCCCTGCTCGTCGCCTTCGTGATGCGCCGCCAGGTGCTCGCCGCCGGAGAGGGCACCGCGGGGATGCGCGCCATCGCCGAAGCGGTGCAGGAGGGCGCCCAGGCCTACCTGCGGCGGCAGATGCGCACCCTCGTGGTGTTCGCCGCGGCGGTGAGCGCACTTCTTCTCCTCCTCCCCGGCGACAGCGGCGTCAAGGCCGGACGATCCATTGCCTTCCTCGTGGGAGCGGGCTTCTCCGCGGCGATCGGCTACCTGGGCATGTGGCTGGCCGTCCGGGCGAACGTGCGGGTCGCGGCGGCGGCCCGCCAGCCGGCCGGCAGGGAGGTGGGTTCCCGCATCGCGCTGCGCACCGGCGGGGTGGTGGGCCTGTCCGTCGTGGGACTCGGCCTGCTCGGGGCGGCCGGGACCGTCCTGGTGTTCCGGGCCGATGCCCCGGCGGTCCTCGAGGGCTTCGGCTTCGGGGCGGCGCTGCTGGCGATGTTCATGCGGGTGGGCGGCGGCATCTTCACCAAGGCGGCCGACGTGGGGGCGGACCTCGTCGGCAAGGTGGAGGTCGGCATCCCGGAGGACGACCCCAGGAACGCGGCCACCATCGCGGACAACGTGGGGGACAACGTCGGCGACTGCGCCGGCATGGCCGCTGACCTCTTCGAGTCCTACGCCGTCACGCTCGTCGCGTCCCTGATCCTCGGCCGGTCCGCCTTCGGGGAGCAGGGTCTGGTCTTCCCGCTCATCGTGACCGCGATCGGTGCCGTCGTCGCCCTGGTCGGCATCGTCGGCACCCGGATGCGGGAGGGCGAGAACGGGCTGCGCGCCATCAACCGCGGCTTCTACGTGTCCGCCCTGCTGGGGCTCGTCCTCGCCGGGGCGGCGGCATTCCTGTACCTCCCGGCGTCCTTCGGCGAGCTGACCGGCCGGGCCGCCGGCGGCGTGGACCATGCCGGCGACCCGCGCGTCCTCGCGACGGTGGCGGTGGCGATCGGGATCGTGCTTGCCGGCGTCATCCTGTGGCTCACGGGCTACTTCACCGGCACGACGTCGCCCCCCACGTGGCGGGTCGCGGCACGATCGCGGACCGGGGCGGCGACCGTGGTCCTCGCCGGCGTGGGTGTGGGCTTCGAGTCGGCCGTCTACACGGCCGGCACCATCGGGATCGCGATCGCCCTCGCCTTCATCCTCGCGGGCGGCTCGGTGTGGTTGTCCCTGTTCCTGATCGCCCTCGCCGGCTGCGGACTGCTCACCACTGTCGGCGTGATCGTGGCCATGGACACCTTCGGACCGGTCTCCGACAATGCCCAGGGCATCGCCGAGATGTCCGGTGACGTGGACGCGGAGGGCGCCCAGATCCTCACCGACCTCGACGCCGTGGGCAACACGACCAAGGCGATCACGAAGGGCATCGCCATCGCCACGGCGGTCCTTGCCGCGACGGCCCTCTTCGGCTCCTACAATGACGCGGTCGTCTCCGCCCGCGCGACCCTCGGGGCCTCCACCTTCACCGACGAGTTCGTGCGCGCGATGGCGGACTACTCGATCGTCTCTCCCGTGACCCTCATCGGGGTGATCCTGGGCGCGGCCACCGTCTTCCTGTTCTCCGGACTGGCGATCGACGCCGTCACCCGGGCAGCGGGGGCCATCGTCTGGGAGGTGCGGCGGCAGTTCCGCGAGATTCCCGGGATCATGAGCGGCGCGGCCCGCCCCGACTACGGGCGTGTCGTCGACATCTGCACCCGGCAGTCGTTGCGGGAACTCGCCACCCCCGGGCTCCTCGCCGCCTTCGCGCCGATCGGCGTCGGCTTCGGCCTCGGCGTGGGACCCCTCGCGGGCTTCCTCGCGGGGTCGATCGCCGCGGGCGTCCTCATGGCGGTCTTCCTCGCCAACTCCGGGGGGGCGTGGGACAACGCGAAGAAGATCGTCGAGGACGGGAACTTCGGTGGCAAGGGCTCTGCGGCGCACGCCGCCGCGGTGATCGGGGACACCGTGGGCGACCCCTTCAAGGACACCGCCGGACCGGCGATCAACCCCCTCATCAAGGTGATGAACCTGGTGGCGGTGCTGATCGCCCCCGCCGTGATCATGGTGTCGGAGTCCGCCGGGGCCTCCCACGTGTCGCGGATCGCCATCGCGCTCCTCGCCGCGGCGATCGCCTTCGGGGCGATCATCGTGGCGCGTGTGCGGGCGGCGCAGCATGACGGCACCGAGGAGGGCGGCATCCTGGACCGCCCTGCCCGCCGACGCGCCGGCCCCGCCCGCTGACCTACCGGCCCCGCCCGCAGGGCGCACTGGTCCCGCACGCGCGCTCGCGGTGGCTCGCAGCGGGGACGGACGGCCCGTGACCCGGACCGGGACCACGGCCGTCACGCGCACGTCCGGGGCCTCGATCACGCAGGAGGCCAGCGCAGCCCGGTTGAAGGCCACAGCCCGTCCGGCTGCCGCGCACGCCGGACGCCCGTCGGCGAGCGCCCTCGCCCCCGCGAGCGCACCCAGGTCCGCGGCCACCTGCGCCGTCGCGCGCGCCTGCGCCGCCGCGAGCAGCAGGAACCCGGCTGCGGCCAGCGAACCCACCACCGCGAGAACGGCGAGGACCACGACCGTGCCGGAGCCGGACTCACGGTTCCGGGATCGCGACGGCTTCTCCGCGCACACGCACCTCACCCCACTCCCCCAGACCGCGCACCGGGAGCGTCACCCGCACCCGAACCACCTCCCCGCCTGTCATCTCGACCGTCGCGTCCGCACCGGCGATCTGGTGGACGACCGCCCGGATCTCGGCGACGTCGGCACCGAGTGACGCGGCCCGCGCCCCCGCCCGGGCCGCGTCACTCGCCCGGAGCTGCGTGATGCCCCCCATCAGGACTCCGAGACAGAACAGGAGCACGAGCACGACGGCGGGCAGCGCCACGGCGAACTCCGCCGTCACCGCGCCGCGCTGCCCGCCACGCCCGGCCCGACTCTCAGACACTGACCGACAGGGCACGCGAGACGATGTCCATGAGGGCGCCGCGCACGGCGTCGGACCGCATGACCGACAACAGCAGCAGGGCGAACGCCACCGCCGCAAGGATCCCCACCGCGTACTCGGCGCTCACCATGCCGCGCGGGTCGAGCAGTGCCTCCCACCGTTCCCGCATCCGGCGGAGCGGTGGCTGGACGAATCGATAGACCTTCATCAGGACCTCCTTCACCTTCGGCCGGTCGTCCGGCTCGCCTTCAGCCTCGCCCGTGCGGGGCGCCCACCCCGTGGACGCGGCTCCCAGCTGTGGACGGCGTGACGCTCGGTGGGGCTGTGGATTCACCCGCCGAGCAGCTCCACGCCCGTCGAGAGGAGAACGGGCACCACGCCGATGGCGATGAAGGCAGGCAGGTGGCACAGCCCGAGGGGGAGCACCAACCGCACCCCGAGGCGACCGGCGGCCTCCCGAGCCCGCCTGTCGCGGGTGGCGAGCGCGGCGGCACGGGCCCGTTCGAGCAACGGCAGCGGGTTGGCACCGTCGCGCCACGCCGGCTCGAGGACCCGGGCAATCGCGCTGCGTGGGACGCCCTCCCAGGCCTCCTCCCAGGCCGCCCCGAGGAGCAGCAGCCGCCCCACGCGCGCCAGCTCCGGCGACCCCCACACCCGCCCCACGCTCTCCACGGCGCGCGGGATGGCCACCCCGGTTCCGAGTGCGGCCGCGACCAGGTCCAGCAGCAGCACCGGATCCGGGTCGTGCCGGGTCCGGCGCGGCCGCGGACGGCGGGTGGAGGGCGTGTCCCCGTCGGCAGCGGGTCCGAGGTGGGCCACGGCGGCCAGGAGGCCGAGCACCAGGAACAGGACGCTCATGGCACCGCCAGGGACTCGCTCCGCGCGCGACGGACGAGCACCAGGGTCCACCGCACCCCGAGGCCGTAGAGGAGGCACCCGCCCAGACCCACCAGGGTGCCGAGGCCCCCGCCGAGCAGCTGCCCCAGGGGATCCGCCCCGACGACGGTCCCGAGCAGTAGTCCGAGAGCCGGCAGGGTCGCGAGGAGGCGTGCACTGGCCACCGGACCGGCCAGGGCCGCACGGCGGGCGGCGTCGTCCGAGTCGGACTGCGTGAGTGCGGCGGCACACCCGTCCAGCATGTCGGCGAGGGGTGAGCCGAGTTCGTGGGCCAGCCGGGCGGCCGCGCACGCACCGAGCGTCGCTGAGCTCGGCGGGAGGGCCAGCAGGGCGTGGGGGACGCCGTCGTCGTCGATGCCCTCGGGAAGGGCCCAGCGCCGGGCGGTGAGACTCCATGCACGCTCGGTGGTCGCCCCTGACCTCAGCCGGGTGGCCACCTCCGCGACGAACTCCCCGACATCGACGGTCCGCCGCGATCGCCGGGCCCAGCGCGGCCTGCTGGTTCGCCACCGGTGCCAGCCGCCCCGCGGGGGTGGCGAGACCGCCGCCACCCACACCGCCAGGGCGACAACCGTCAGCACGACCATCGCCGGGCGAATCGCTCCCAGCCGTCCTGGGGACGGCCCCCACGGAGCACGACGCGCACGTGTCCCACGCCGTCCCGGAGGCCGATCTCCCCGATCTCGGCCACCTGACGGCGCCCTGCGCTGCGCTCGAGGAACACGACGGCGTCCAGGGCCGCCGCCGCCTGCACCGCCACGGCACGATCATCGAGGCCCGCCAGGGCCCCCAGAGCGCCGAGGCGGGCGGTGAGATCGTGCGAGGAGTTGGCGTGCACCGTGAACCAGGAGCCGGGATGCCCGGTGTTCAGCGCGGCGAGGACGTCCCGGATCTCCGCGCCGCGTGCCTCCCCGAGCACGATCCGGTCCGGACGCATGCGGAGCGCAGCGCGGACGAGGTCGGCGAGGTCCACCAGCCCGGTGGCCTGGACATTCGCCTGCCGGGCCTGCAGGTGCACCACGTGCGGATGATTGGGACGGAGTTCGCTCGCCTCCTCGATGCAGAGGATGCGTTCCCGTGGGTCCGCGAGGGCCAGCAGGGCCGCGAGCAGGGTCGTCTTCCCGGTCGCGGTGGCCCCCGCGATGACCACGTTCGCGCGCCCCGCGACGAGCGTCATACACCTGTTTGTCGTCTGGGGCTTCGTGTATTACCTGCTGGTCAACCTGGGCGACCTGATCGCGGTGGCCAGCGGGGGGAGCACGGCGTGCAGGCGTGTTCCGCCCGGCAGCACCCCATCGACGATCGGTGCGGCGTCGTCGAGGCGCTGACCGCTCAGCGCCGCCAACCGCACCGCCATCGCGCGGACCTCGTTCTCGTCGCCGAGGTCGACGGCGACCGGTTCGAGTCCGCCCCCGCGGTCCACCCACACGCGGCGGGCGTGCACGACGACGTCGGTCACCTCCGGGTCCTCGAGCAGGACCTGCAGGCGATCGCCGGCCCCGAGGAGATCCCGGGTGCTGCGGTCCCGGGCCTCGAGCAGGCGGGGCGCGGACAGCCCGGCGTTCGGGTCCTCGCCGACCGCACGTGCCACCGAATCGCCCGCCGCCACCCGGCCGCGGACGGTGGCGATCACGCGAGCCTCGCGGCAAGCGCATGCGCCGCGGTCATGACGGCGCCCCGCCTGCGATCCCCGGGCTGGACGGCGGGCCCGGTGTCACGCTCCGTCCCGAGCGCGACCACCGGCGTGCCCAGCTCGCGGGCGACCTCGCCGGCTCCCATCTCGCCGCCGGTCCGGACCACCGCGTGCAGGGTGGTCGCGGCGGGCAGGAGTCCGCGCAGTACGTGCCAGGCATCGACCTCCGCCGTCCGGCCTCCCAGCACCACCACAACATCGCCGCAGCAGCACGCGAGGTCGGTCTCGCCCGCGAGCGTGGATCGCGGCAGGTCAACGATGGTGACGTCGTGGGTGCGTGCGAGGGCGTGCGCGACAGGGGCGAACGGTGCGTTGACGGTTCCCCGGTGATCACCGGTGGCCACCCGCACACGTTGCCACACCGGCAACACCGAATCGAGACGGTGGGGAAGCAGCGGTCCCGGCTCGGCGGCGAAGTCGGCCCACCTCTGGCCGCCGGCGAGTCCCAGGCGCTGCGCGAGCCCGGACACGGGATCGGAGTCGAGGAGGGCGATCGTGAGTGGACGTTGCGCGAGACTCCGGGCCAGCCCGGCGGCGAGGGTGGTGGTCCCCAGGCCGCCCGCCAGCCCCACCACCCCCACCAGTCGTCCCCCGGGGGCCTCCGACCCGCCGAGCCAGGCCAGGATGTCCTCGCGCCCGTGCCGCAGTGACACGACACGATCCGGCCAGGACTCGCCCACCCGAGGTGGCACATCAACCCCGAGCCCCACCCCGAGCGCCTGGCGCGCCACCCCGCGGGGCAGGGGCACCGTCGTCACCACCCGGTCAGCGGGGGTGGGAGAGAAGTGCCAGGTGCGAACACTCGTGAAGGGCACGCCACTGAGTTCCGCGAGTTCGACCAGCTCCTCGCTCTCGAAGGGGTCCACGATCACGATCCGGGTATCCATGCGGCCACTGTGCCGCATCGGATCCCGCGCGCGCTCCGGCGCGGGCTGGGCCTGTGGATCAGGTGGCGCCAAGCCCACCCGTGGCGGGCTCACCGGTGGACGGGGCACCCCGGGGGTGTGACCGCCGGGCGTACTGGGCGGTGTAGCGCCACACGGCCATGCCGGGTGGCCAGGACCGTGGCGTCAGCCCCGCCTTCAGCCAGAGATGGTCGAGGAACCGGGTGGCGTCCGGGAGCTGCTCCCACACTGAGGGCAGGAACGTCGCGGCGTGATGCCCGGCTTCAATGAGCAGCCCGTCCACACCGGGACGAACCGCGGCCCGCAGCTCATCCCACCCGCGGACGGGGAGCGGCTCCATCGGCGAGAGCACGGAGACCGCGACGTCGAGCCGCGGCACCTCCGCGATCTCGACCGGGGGGAACCGCGGATCGTGGAGCGCCGCCGCCCGGGCGCGGTCGGCCACGGTCACGACGAGCGGCTCCACCGCTGCGAGGGTCCCGATGCACCCCCGCAGCCGGCCGTCCAGCTCCAAGGTGACGAACGCGGCCCCCGGTCTGCGCAGGGGCGGCGCGTACTCCTGGGGATCGGGTACCCACGCCCGCCCCTCCACGACCGCGAGGGTGAGTGACCGCTCCGCGACGTCGAGGAGAGTGTCCAATGCGCGCTCGTCGAGGCTCATCTGATCTCGAAGCTCCCGTATCCCACCACGCGATCGCGCGGACCTGCGGTGTCCCCGGAGGTGCGCAGATCGAGGAGCTCGACCCGCTGGCCGTGCCTTCGGGCGAGTTCGAGCGCCCCGCGCACGGGCACGAAACCGCACGCCTGATCGCTGCGCAGCTCCTCCCACGCCGCCCGCTGGATCGCATCGGCGGTCGTGCGGTCACGCTGTCGCGCCGTCGCCAGGTCCAGGTAGTGACTGAGATCGCTTGAGATCACCACGAGGGTGCCGGGGACTCCCCAGACCGGCTCGAGCGCGTCAGCGACCGCCGCGGCGGAGGCAGCCCCGGCGACGATCGGCACGAAGGTCCAGCCTGGCGCGAGGACGCGCTGGAGGAACGGCACCTGGACCTCGACGCTGTGCTCGGGGGCGTGCGCCTGGTCATCGACCGTCACCCAGGTCCGTTCGGCGAGGAGCTCGCAGGTGTCGCGGTCGATGGGAACGATCCCCAGCGGTGTCGCGAACCCGTCGGCGGAGGACAGGGCGAGCCCCCGCACGGGAACGTGGTGGGCGGGCCCGACCGCGACCACCCGCCTGACCACCTCGCGCCAGGGCCGCAGCCGCACGTACGCCGTCGCCGCGGTGGGCCCCGAGTAGATGTAGCCGGCGTGGGGGGCGATCAGGGCCACCGGCGGGCGCTCGCCCGACGGCGCCGTCGTCGCGGTGTCGAGGAGACGGTCGACCATCCGCTCGAGCTCGTGCGCCGACCCGGGGTAGAACATGCCGGCGACCGCGGCCGGCCGGACGCGCCTCATCGTGACCCCCCGAGGTGGACCGGACGACGGCGTGGTCCCCAGCTTCCGGGAGGCCCGTCGAAGACGCCGGCGATCTGGGTGCCACACACCGTGCAGTGGCCGTCACCGGTGAGCCGGTAGCTGAGGATCTGGTACCAGTCCCGCTCGATGACGGCGTGGCCACAGCCAGGGCAGAACGTCGTCCCGCCCTCCAGATCCCGGACGTTGCCGGTGTAGACGTATCGGAGGCCGTTGCGCATCGCGATTCTCCGGGCGCGGGTCAGCGTGGCCGGGGGTGTGGGTGGCACGTCCCGCATCTTGTAGTCGGGATGGAACGCGCTGAAGTGCAGGGGTACGTCCGGGCCGAGATGTTCCGCGAACCACGTGGTCATGGCATCGATCTCGGCGTCCGAGTCGTTGTACCCCGGGATCAGCAGGGTGGTCACCTCGAGCCAGCAGTTCGTCCCGGCCACATACTCGAGGGTGTCCAGGACCGGCTGCAGGTGCCCCGCACAGACACGGTGGTAGAAGTCCTCGGTGAAGCCCTTGAGGTCGATGTTGGCGGCGTCCATGTGGGCGAAGAACTCCTCCCGCGGCCCCGGGTTGATGTACCCGGCGGTCACCGCGACGCTCTTCACTCCCAGCGCGCGGCACGCCTTCGCCGTGTCGATGGCGTACTCGAGGAAGATCACCGGGTCGTTGTAGGTGTACGCGACGCTGTCGCAGCCGTGGTCAACCGCGGCACGGGCGATGGCTTCCGGGGAGGCCTGGTCGGCGAGGGTGTCGACCTCGCGGCTCTTGGAGATCTCCCAGTTCTGGCAGAACTTGCAGGCCAGGTTGCAGCCCGCGGTGCCGAAGGAGAGCACCGACGTTCCCGGGAGGAAGTGGTTGAGGGGCTTCTTCTCGATCGGATCGACGCAGAAGCCGCTCGACCGGCCGTAGGTGGTCAGAACGATCGCATCGCCCTGCCGGGCTCGCACGAAGCACAGGCCCCGCTGGCCCTCATGCAGTTTGCACTCCCGCGGGCACACGTCGCACCGCACCCGACCGTCGGGAAGTCGCGTCCACCACGTGGTGGGGAAGGCGGTGGAGATCGTGGTCACAGCTCCACGCTGCACCCGGGCGCCGGGCCCGCCAACGGCCCTTGGTCCCAGGTCCCCGGCCGCGCGGGGACGGTCCCCCGCCACCCGTCTCGGCTACCCTGAGAGGAGTGCGACGGGAGGTGTGATGACGAAGGCGGCGGCATTCTTCGACCTCGACAAGACGATCCTCGCCACGTCGGCGTCGCTCGCCCTGAGCCGGCCCCTTGTCCGTTCCGGTCTCGTCTCCCACCGCGACATCGCCCGCTCGGCCCAGGCGCAACTCGCCTACCTGCTCCTCGACGCGTCGCACGAACGCAGCGAGCGCATGCGGGCGGCCCTGTCCGAGATGGTCACCGGCTGGTCTGTCGCCGAGTTCGACCGGGTCGTCGCCGACGCCCTGGCCACCGAGATCGAACCGGTCGTGTTCCGGGAGGCCCTGGACGCGATCAGCCTGCACCACGCCGCGGGACACGACGTGGTGATCGTCTCCGCAAGCGCCGAGGCGATCGTCCGTCCGATCATGCACCTCCTCGGAGCGGACGGAATGATCGCCTCGCACCTCGAGACCCGGGACGGCCGGTACACGGGCGTGATCACCTCCTACAACTACGGTGCAGCGAAACCGGCCGCGATGGCGGAGATGGCGACCCGCCACGGGTGGGACCTCAGCGAATGCTGGGCGTATTCGGACTCCATCACCGACGAACCGCTGCTGCGGGCGGTGGGGCACCCGGTGGCCGTGAACCCCGACCGGGCCCTCGCCCGGATCGCCCGCGCGGAGGGCTGGGCGATCCGCAGCTGGCGAAGCCCCGTCCCGCTGACCCGCCACTCCCGGCCGTGGACGGCGATCGCCGTCGTCGCCGCCGCGCTTCTCGTGACGGCGTGGATCGTCCGACGCCGACGGCGCTGACCGGAAGTCACCTCCACCTCGGCGCGCCGTCCCTGCCGGCCGGGAACTGGTGACTACCGTGGAGATGAACGGAGGCATGTATGCGCGAGAACGACGAGACGACCACAGTGGAGGGCGCCCAGGTGCCGGCTGCCGTGCGGCCGGAGGAGGAGGGCGTGGCCCTCAGCCCGTACGACTCCGACCTGCAGCCCGCCACGGCTGAGGTGGAGCCGGAGCCCTACACGCTGGAGAATTCGCCGGGCTATGAGCCAGCCGGGCACACGGCCGTCCTGCCGGCGGGCACGGCCGCCCAGGGCGAGCTGCCCGCCTCGCCCGCGCCCGTCCCGGCCACCGCCCCTGCTCCCGCGTGGCAGGCCGCCCCGGTCGAGCAAGCCGCGTGGCAGGCCGCCCCGGCACCCCCCAGCTCCGAGAGCGGCGTCGCCCCGGGCGTCGTCGCAGGAGCCGCAGGAGCCGCAGTGGCGGCCGGAGCCGCCGGTGCGGCAGCGGACCGGTCCGACGCTGGAGTGCATCGCACCCGCATCATGCAGGCGCACACGGAGTCCAACGAGCCCCGCCGCCTGATGACCGAACCGGAGGCCGACGCGCGCGCCGAGCGTTACGCGCCGGAGGTGCCGGCCGAGGTCGTGGCCGGCACGGAGTACGAGAAGGTGCCGTCGCGCGCCGGAGCGCACTGGTGGGCGATCCTCTCCACCCTCCTCCTCGGCCCCTTCGCCTGGTACCTGCTCGCGGACGCGGGCGCCCGGATGACGCTGCCCGCCGGCTCACAGTGGGAGACCGGCGCCGTGAACCTGGCGGCGGTCGCGGAACTGGTGGGCGGGCTGGTGGTGCTGGGCGTCATCCTCTGGGCGGCGCGCGCCTCCTCGCTCGGCGCGTTCATCGTGGGCGGGCTGCTCGTGGTGGCCGGGGGTGCCTTTGTCGTCGCTCCCGCCTGGGTCCAGGACCTCCTCGCCCCCTACCTCGAGAACCTGCGGGACTTCAACGACATGGGCGGCAACATCGCTCACCACCTTGTCGCCGACGGGTCCACCGGCCGATTGCTGATCGCCGGCTTCACGCTCGTGATGATCGGGTTCATTTCCCACGGCGCCCGCCGCCGGGGCCGGACGGAGCAGAAGATCCGCGAGGCCGTGGAGCGTCGCCGCGCTGCCGGCCTCTGACGCGTCCATCCTGCGCGGCCCAGCGCGGGTCGTGGACAGGATTGAGGGCCGTTGGGAGAATCGGCGGTGCCCACGCATCACGATCGGGAGGCCACCGTGTCAGACGCCCTCGAGAACCTGCTCCGCGAGGAGCGCGTGTTCCCACCCAGTCCCGAGTTCGCTGCCCAGGCGAACGCGACAGCCGACCTGTACGCGCAGGCCGCGGATCCGGAGGAGTTCTGGATCCGGCAGGCGCGGCACCTGCTCGACTGGGACACCCCCTTCACCGCCGGCCTGGACTTCACGCGCGCCCCAGTCGCCACGTGGTTCGCTGACGGCCGGCTGAACGCCGCCCACAACGCCCTGGACCGGCACGTCGCGAAGGGCCACGGCGACCGGGTCGCACTCCTCTTCGAGGCCGAGGACGGCAGCAGTGAGTCGTGGACCTACGCGCGCCTCCGCGACGCCGTCGCACGCGCCGCGAACGCGCTGGCAGAACTCGGCGTGCGAACCGGCGACCGGGTGGCCATCTACATGCCCCTGATCCCGCAGGCCATCATCGCGATGCTCGCCTGCGCCCGGCTCGGTGCCCCGCACTCGGTGGTCTTCGGCGGATTCTCCGCCGAAGCCCTCCACTCGCGCATCCTGGACGCGGCCGCCCGGGTGGTCATCACCACGGATGGCCAGTTCCGCCGGGGACGGGCGCTGCCCCTGAAGGACGCCGTCGACGAGGCCCTCACGCACGGCGACACCCCGGTGGAGAAGGTCCTCGTGTATCGCCGCACGGGTGGCCCGGTGACGTGGGCCGAGGGGCGGGACGTGTGGTGGCACGACGTCGTCGACCGTCAGTCGCCCGTCCACGCGCCCGTGTCCGTGGACGCCGAGCACCCCCTGTTCATCCTGTACACCTCCGGAACCACCGGCAAGCCGAAGGGAATCCTCCACACCACGGGCGGCTACCTCACCCAGGCGGCCTTCACGCATCGTGCGGTGTTCGACCTCAAACCCGAGACCGACGTGTACTGGTGCACCGCTGACGTCGGGTGGGTGACGGGCCACACCTACGTCGCCTACGGGCCCCTGCTGAACGGGGCCACCCAGGTCATCTACGAGGGCACCCCCGACACGCCGCACCGCGGCCGCTGGTGGGAGATCGTGGAGAAGTACGGCGTCACCCTCCTCTACACGGCCCCCACCGCCATTCGCACCTGCATGAAGTGGGGAGAGGACATCCCGGCCGGTTTCGACCTGTCCTCGCTCCGCCTGCTGGGGTCCGTGGGCGAGCCGATCAACCCCGAGGCCTGGATGTGGTACCGGCGCGTCATCGGCGGGGGGCGCTGCCCGATCGTGGACACGTGGTGGCAGACCGAGACCGGGGGAATCATGATCTCGCCCCTCCCGGGCGTGACCGCCACGAAGCCCGGCTCGGCGCAGCGCCCCCTGCCGGGGATCCGTGCGGACGTGGTGAACGACTTCGGCGAAAGCGTTCCCAACGGCGCGGGCGGCTACCTCGTCCTGACACACCCATGGCCAGCCATGCTGCGCGGTATCTGGGGTGACCTCGAGAGGTTCCGCGAAACCTACTGGGCACGCTTCCCGGGCATGTACTTCGCCGGTGACGGTGCGAAGAAGGACGAGGACGGCGACATCTGGCTGCTCGGCCGCGTGGACGACGTCATGAACGTCTCGGGACACCGCCTGTCGACGACGGAGATCGAGTCCGCCCTCGTCTCGCACCCCTATGTGGCCGAGGCTGCCGTGGTCGGAGCGTCGGACGAGACCACCGGTCAGGCCGTGGTGGCGTTCGTCATCCTGCGCAGCGAGGTGACGGGTCGTGCTGACGAACCCGGCGAGGGGGGTGACGTCGTCGCCGAGTTGCGCGCCCACGTCGCCCACGAGATCGGCCCGATCGCCAAGCCCAGGGACATCCTGGTGGTGCCCGAACTCCCCAAGACCCGATCCGGCAAGATCATGCGGCGCCTGCTCAAGGACGTCGCCGAGCACCGCCAGGTGGGCGATGTCACAACCCTGGCTGACTCCTCGGTCATGTCGCTGATCCAGCGGGGTCTGGAGGGCCGCTAGTCCGGCGTGCCCGGCCGGCCGCCGCCGGGTCGTGCGCTCCCCGCTTCCCGCCTGCGATAGCCTCGCGTTCGTGGTGGCTGACTCAAGTTGCGTCCTGCAGCCCGGGCCGTGGGAGCACCGGATGGTGACCGCGAACGGTTCGGCATTCCATGCCGTGCTGGCGGGTGAACCGGGAGCGCCCCTCGTGGTGCTGCTCCACAGCTTCCCGGAGTTCTGGTGGGCATGGCGCCTGCAGATCCCCCGGCTCGCCGAAGCCGGCTACCGGGTGGCCGCGATGGACCTGCGCGGCTTCGGCGGCTCGGACAAGTCGCCCCGCAACATCGCGACCCCCCGGTCCTGCTTCGACGTCGCCGGCCTGATCTCGTCGCTCGGCCGCTCGGGAGGGGTCGTCGTCGGGCACGGGCTCGGATCCCAGGTGGCCTGGTCCATGCCGGCGTTCGCGCCCGAGGTGACGAAGGCGGTCGTCACGCTTGCCGGCCCGCACCCGCTCACCCTGCGTCGCCACCGGCTGCCGGTCGGCACGTGGGCGTGGCTGCAATGGGTGCAGGCCCCGTGGTTCCCCGAACGCTCCATCACCCACGGCGACACTGTGACGGACGTGCTGCGCGCGTGGTCACACGTCCATGAACCGGTCGTCGCCCAGGCCGCCCTCTACACCGAGGCGATGCGCCTGCCCTTCGCCGCACACTGCGCCATGGAGCACTTCCGCTGGCAGGTGCGCTCCGCGACGCGCAACGATGGCCGGTGGTACGGCAAACGGCTGCGCGCGGCCCGCCCGGTGCCCACCCTCTCGCTGCACGGAGAGCATGACCGGCTGCTCCCCCCGTCGTTGCATGCGTTCGACGTGGAAGTCGCGCCGCATGCTGCGAGGATCGCTATCCCCGCAGCAGGGCACTTTCTCCCGGAGGAGGCGCCGGAGGCCGTGACGGACGTCCTGATCGACTTCCTCCGGGAGAACGCGGTCAGATGAGGCCCTTCGCGGTCAGCCAGTCGGTGGCGATGACCGCGGAGGACACCTGTTCCGTGACGCTCCGCGCGTTCATGGCGATCAGCTCGGCGGCGCTCAGCTCCGCGGAGACCGCGTTGAGCACTGCGGCCATCTCGTCGTCCACGCGATCGGAGACCAGGGGGATCACCTGCTGCGGCAGCACCAGAGCCAGCGGGTCCGCCAGTGTGACGAAGCTATTGGTCCCGATGGACGGATCGGCACTGTAGATGTTGGCGATGTTGACCGTGCCGTCCTGCAGGGCCTTGACGGTGAGCGGGCCACCGGAGTCCTCGATGGGCAGGACGGTGACCTCGACGCCGTACACGCGCCGCAGGCCCTCGGGGCCGTACGGCCGCGTCTCGAACTCCGAGTTCGCTCCCACCACGAGGGGAACCGTGACGTCGGCGAGGTCCGCGATCGAGACCAGGCCCCACTCCTCCGCGAACGCGGCGGTCACGTTGAACGAGTCCTGGTCAGTGGCCTCGGCGGGTTCGAGGACCCGCAGCCCCTCGGGAAGGACCTCAGCCAGCGCCGCGACGACCTCCTCCGGGGTCGTGGCCTCCGTCTCCTTGTCGTAGTACTGCAGCAGGTTCCCGGTGTACTCCGGCAGAATGTCGATCGCGCCGGACTCCAGCTCGGGGATGTAGACCTCCCGCTGGCCGATCTGGAACTGCCGCTCGACCTCGTAACCCGCGGCCTCGAGGGCCTGGGCGTAGAGCTCGGCGATAATCTCGTTCGAGTAGTACTGCTGGGAACCAACCACGACCGGGCCGCCGGTCTCGCCCGGCGTGGTGGTCCCGGAGTTCCCGCCGCAGCCGGCGAGAAGGAGCGCGCCGACGGTGGCGAGCGCCAGGACTGCGGTGCGGCGGGGCGGGCGGGTGTTGCGACTCATGCTCATACCTTCCTGTCAGGGCCATCCTGTCAGCGACGAAACTGCTCGCGCACCCCTCTGGGGACAATGATCCGCTGGGCGAGACCGAGAAGGACCTCGAGGGCGATCGCGAGGACGACGACCAGCATCGCGGCGGCGAGCATCTGGGCGTAGTCCTGCGTCTTCAGCCCACGGAACAGGTAGCGTCCAAGCCCGCCGGCGCCCACGTAGGCCGCGAGCGTCGCCGTGGCCACCACCTGCAGCGTCCCTGCCCGGATCCCGCCCCACAGCATCGGCAGGGCGAGCGGCAGCTCCACCTTCCCGAGGACCTGGGCGCCCGTCATCCCCATGGCGCGAGCGGCGTCGCGCACCTGCGGTTCCACCGCCTCGACGCCGGCGTAGGCGGCGGCCAGGATCGACGGGATCGCCAGCACCACGAAGGCGACCATCGGTGCCCGGAGTCCGACACCCCACAGCAGGGCCAGCAGCGTGATCAGGCCGAGGGTCGGGACGGCGCGTGCCGCGCTCGAACTACTCACGGCGAGACCCCGGCCACGTCCCGTGTGCCCGATCAGCAGCCCCAGCGGGACCGCCACCAGCGCCGCCAGCGCCACCGCCGCGAACGTGTAGAGGAGGTGTTCCCCGAGCCGCACGGGAATCCCGTCACTCCCCTCCCAGTGGGACGGGTCGAGGATCCAGCTCCAGGCGTCCGCGAGGTGGTTCACGACGTCGTCGCCTCCTTCGCGCGGTGCGAGCGCCCGGCGGCCCGCGTCCACGGCATGAGTAGCCGCCCCGCCACCACAGCGACGAGGTCGAGCAGCAGCGCCACCGCGATGGTGAGGACCAGGCCGGTGACCACCTCCGCAACGATCCCCCGCTGGAAGCCATCGGTGAACAGGAGTCCCAGGCTGGGGACTCCCAGCACGGCGCTGACGGTGACCAGACTGACCGTGCTGACGGTGACCACCCGCAGACCCGCGAGGATCGCCGGTCCGGCGAGGGGCAGCTCCACCGTGAGGAACCGTCCCAGCGCCGCGTATCCGACGGCGGTGGCCGCCTGGCGCGTCTCCGGGAGGACAGCGGCGAGGGCATCCGCGACGGAGCGGGTCATGAGGGCGACGCCGTAGAGCGCGAGCACGATGACGACGTTGATCGTGTCCCGGACGCCGGTGCCGATGAGGGCGGGAAGCGCCACGAACAGGGGCAGGGAGGGGATCGCGTAGAGCAGCCCCGCGCTCGTCAGGAGGGGACCGCGGAGGGCGCGGTACCGGAACGCGGCCCACCCGAGGGGCAGCGAGACGAGGAACGCGGCGGCGATCGCCGGCACGGCGAGGAGAAGGTGCGCGAGGGTGCGCTCGCGGATCAGGTCGACGTTCGCGAGCACCCAGGTCATGGTGACGACCCCCGGAGTCCCCCGCCGTCGGCCGCCTCCGTCCCGCCCACGAGGTAGCCGGCCGGCCGGTCGTCGCCGTCGATGACCATGACGCCACGGGCCGTGGGCTCGAGCCGGAACTGCCGTTGCGCGCGCCCCAGACCGATGAAGTCCGCCACGAACTGGTCGGCCGGGCTCGCGACGATTTCGGCGGGCGTGCCACGCTGCGCGATGGTGCCGCCGGCGCGGAGGATCACCACCTGGTGGCCCAGAGTGAACGCCTCGTCGACGTCGTGCGTGACGAAGATGATCGTCTTGCCGAGGCGTTCCTGAAGACCGCGCAGCTCGTGCTGGAGATCGGCGCGCACGATGGGGTCGACGGCTCCGAACGGCTCGTCCATGAGCAGGATGTTCGGGTCCGCTGCAAGGCCGCGGGCCACACCGACGCGCTGCTGCTGTCCGCCGGACAGCTGCGCAGGGTAGCGGCGCGCCAGCCTCCGGTCCAGGCCAACGAGGTCCATCAGCTCCAGCGCCCGGGTGTGCGCCTCGCGCCGCGGTGTTCCCCGGAGCCGCGGGACCGTGGCGATGTTGTCGACGACGGTCCGGTGCGGCATGAGGCCGGCGTTCTGCATGACGTAGCCGATGCTGCGCCGCAGCTCGACGACGTCCCGGGTGGCGACGTCGACGCCGTCGATCCGCACCTGCCCGGACGTGGGGTCCACCATCCGGTTGACCATGCGCAGCAGGGTCGTCTTCCCGCTGCCACTCGTCCCCACCAGCACCGTGGTACGTCGCGGGGGCACCACCAGCGACACGTCGTCCACCGCCCGGGTGCCGTCCGGGAACACCTTCGTGACGTGGTCGAACTCGATCATCGGGCACTCCTCCCCCGGGCCTCGACCCCGACGCGGGGGCACAGGTCCGCGATCCCGCAGCGATCGCATGCCGGCCGCCGGGCGTGGCACACCTGCCGGCCGTGGAGGATCAGCCGGTGACTGGCCGCCGTCCACTCGGACGGCGGCAGCAGCGCGGCGACGTCCGCCTCCACCTTGACCGGGTCCGTGTGCGTCGTCCAGCCGAACCGTCGCGCGAGCCTGCCCACGTGGGTGTCCACCGTGACGCCGGGGATGCCGAACGCATTTCCGAGGACGACGTTCGCTGTCTTGCGACCCACCCCCGGCAGGCTGGTGAGCTCCTCCATGGTGGCCGGAACCACTCCCCCGAACCGCTCCGTCAGGGCCACACCGATTCCCCACACCGCCCTGGCCTTCGCGCGGAAGAACCCGAGCGGGTGCAGCAGCTCCTCCAGGTCCTCGATGCGGGCCCCGGCCAGGGCGGCGGCATCGGGGTAGCGCTCGAACAGTCGCGGGGTCACCTGGTTCACGCGCACGTCGGTCGTCTGCGCGGACAGGACCGTGGCGATGAGGAGCTGGAACGGGTCCGCGAAGGTGAGCTGCGTGCGGGCCTCGGGGTACAGTGCGGCGAGCCGGTCGTTGATCGCCCCGGCGCGGGCGCGCAGGGCCTTCCGGCTCTCCCTCATGTCCTCAGCCTAGGGGTCAACAACACACGGCGTTCTTCGTGCTGTGCGTCACAGGGGGTGGCAAGATTGAGCCAGTCGACAGATTGGACTCCACCGTGGACGAGAACATCATCTCAACCGTGCCGCTCTTCTCGGCGCTGGACGAGGAAGACCAGCGGGCGCTGGCCGCGATGATGACCGAGGTGGTCTTCCGGCGGGGCGAGAAGCTGTTCAACGAGGGCGACCCTGGAGACCGCCTCTACCTGCTTGTCGAGGGCAAGGTGAAGCTGGGGCACACGTCGGCCGACGGGCGGGAGAACCTGCTGGCCGTGCTCGGCCCCGGCGAGATGATTGGCGAGCTGACGCTGTTCGATCCCGGACCCCGCTCCACCACCGCGACCGCGGTGGCGCCGACCCGGATGATGCAACTCGACCACGCGACGATGATGGCCTTCATCGACTCCCGGCCCGAACTCACGAAGCACATGCTCAAGGCGCTGTCGCAGCGCCTCCGCCGGACCAACACGGCGCTGGCGGACCTTGTCTTCTCGGACGTGCCCGGCCGGGTCGCCAAGGCGCTGCTGGACCTGGCTGATCGCTTCGGAACCCGGGCCGACGACGGCACGATCCACGTGCCGCATGAACTGACGCAGGAGGAACTCGCCCAGCTGGTGGGCGCATCGCGGGAAACCGTGAACAAGTCCCTGGCGGAGTTCGTGTCCCGTGGCTGGATCCGGCTGGAGGGGCGCGGCGTGCACCTCCTCGACGTCGACAGGCTGCGCCGGCGCGCCCGCTAGCGCAGCGCCACCACCAGCTCCACCTCGACCGGCGACCCCAGGGGCAGAGCGGCCACGCCGACGGCGCTGCGCGCGTGCGTTCCGGCGTCGCCGAAGACCTCCCCGATGAGGTGCGAGGCGCCGTTGGCCACCGCGGGCTGGCCGTGGAAGCCGGGAGCGGACGCGACGTACACGACGACCTTCACAACGCGTGCCACGCCGTCGAGACCGCCGGCGACGGCGGCGACGGCGGCGAGTGCGTTCAGGGTGGCCGTCCGCGCCGCCGCGGCCGCGGCCTCCGGCGTCACCTCGTCACCCACCCGTCCCGTCACGGTAAGCGCGCCGCCGACGAAGGGCAGCTGGCCCGAGGTGTACACCATGTCACCCACCCTGACGGCGGGCACGTAAGCGGCGACCGGCGCGGCCACCGGCGGGAGGCTGATCCCGAGTTCGGCGAGCCGGGCGGCGACAGTCACGACCGTGGACGCTTCAGGTAGGCGACCAGGTTCGTCGATCCGGCCGGGCCGGGCACCACCTGGACGAGCTCCCAGCCGTCCGCGCCCCACTGGTCGAGGATGGCCTTCGTGTTGTGCACAAGCAGCGGAATGGTGGCGTACTCCCACGTCGTCATGACGCCATCATAGGAGGCGGGTCAGCAGCTGCGCAGACCCGCCTGCTGCTGACGAAGGCGGGTGATGATCCGTGGGGCGACCGGGGTCCGCAGCTCGACTGCTGCCGGATCGTCACTGGCCAGCCACGCCGTCCAGTCGGAGATGTGCGGGTACTGGCGGAGCAGCGCGCGCCGCTCCCGTTCCGTCAATCCCCCCCAGACTCCGAACGTGGTCTTCGAGTTGAGCGCGTCGGCCAGGCACTGCATCCGCACCACGCAACCGAAACAGCGACCCCGGGCCTCCCGCTGCGCCGCTCCGCGCACGAACAGGGAGTCCGGAGGCGCGGACGCGCAAGCCGCTCGAGCCGCCCACGTCTGGTCATCATCGACACCCATGGTTCCTCCGTGTTGAGCTTTCTCAGAACCTACCGGTGGCAGTCCCCGGAACGCAATGCCTCTGGCAATTCTGGCAACCGCAAGGCCGCAGGTGGAAGGGGGTGCGGCGCCCTCCGCGGCACCCGCGCGGGGCCTGCTGGTAGGTGTCGTTCCGGGCACGTACGCTATAGTCATGTCTTTCCGGCCGAGTAGTCGCGTCCTGCGCCCACCCCAGGTCCTCGCCATGCTGCTGGCGTTCCTCGTCGCCTCCGTCACCGGAGGCGTGCTCCTTGCGGGGATGGCGGTGCCGTTCGTGGCGAGCATGGGCGCCGTGGCCAATGCGACGACGGGAATCTTCAACGAGCTTCCCGCCGAGCTGGAGATCGACAAGCCCTCCGAACAGAGCGTGATCCTCGCGGCGGACGGCTCCGTGATGGCCACCTTCTTCCTCGAGAACCGCATCATCGTCCCGCTGGACCAGATCGCGGCCACGATGCAGAACGCCATCGTCGCCGTCGAGGACCGCCGCTTCTACGAGCACAAGGGCGTGGACCCCGAGGGGATGGCCCGCGCGTTCGTGAACAACGCCCTGAACGAGTCGACAGAAGGCGCGTCCACCCTCACCCAGCAGTACGTGAAGAACATCCTCATCGAACGAGGGCGGGTGTCCGGCGATCCGGCACTGGTGGCCGCGGCGACCGAGCAGACCTACGGCCGGAAGCTGCAGGAGGCCCGCTACGCCATCGCGCTCGAGCAGCAGTCCACGAAGCAGGACATCCTCGCCGGTTACCTGAACATCGCGCAGTTCGGTCCCTCCGTCTACGGGGTCGAGGCCGCGGCACGGCACTACTTCTCCAAGAGCGCGGCCGACCTGACCGTGGCCGAGGCCGCCCTCCTGGCCGGCATTCCGCAGGCGCCCGGGAAGATGGACCCCATCACCAACCCGGAGAATGCTCTCAATCGCCGCAATCGCGTGCTCACGGACATGCTGGAGCTCGGCTACATCGATCAGGCCCAGTACGACGAAGCGGTCGCCACGCCGCTGGAGGACATGCTCCGCCCGCAGACCACCTCGAGCGGGTGCGCCTCCGCCGGCACGGCGGCCTACTTCTGCGAGTACGTGGTCAAGGACCTTCTGAGCAACCCCATCTACGGCGAGACCATCGAGGAGCGGCGTGCGCTCCTGCTCCGCGGCGGGCTCGTCATCGAGACCACCCTCGATCCTGCGCGCCAGCAGGCGGCATTCAACGCCGTCACCTCCTCCGTGCCCATTAACGACCCGTCGGGCGTCAAGATGGCACTGGCCTCCATCGAGCCGGGAACGGGACGCATCCAGGCGATCGCACAGAACACCAACTACGGCAACGGGGGAACACCCGAGGACCCCACCAGGACGCTGGTCAACTTCGCTGTCGACCGGGCACACGGTGGCGGCGAGGGCTTCCAAACCGGCTCGGCGTTCAAGGCCATCGTCCTCACCCAGTGGCTGCGCACCGGGCACTCGCTCTCCGACATCATCGACGGCAACAAGCGCAGCTATCCCCCACAGGTCTGGAACATCTCCTGCGCACCGCAGAACGTGCCCATGCGGCCCTACGAGCCGAAGAACCTGGAGGGTGTGGGTGGTGACCGCGTCACCGTCCTCGAAGCCACCCGCAAGTCGATCAACCTCCCGTTCGTCGAGATGGCGAGCCAGATGGATCTCTGTGGCATCGCACAGGTGGGCGAGGAGATGGGCCTCAAGCGCGGCAACGGCGAGCCGCTGCAGATCATCCCCTCGATGGCGCTCGGCGCAAACACCATCACACCCCTCGACATGGCTGCCGCGTTCGCCACCTTCGCCAACGACGGCGTGTACTGCACCCCGGTCGCGATCTCGCGGGTCACCACCCGCGACGGGGCCGAGATCGCCGCGCCGCAGTCGGTCTGCAGCCGGGCCCTTGACCCCGAGATCGCGCGAGGCGTGAACTACGCGCTGCAGGAGGTCACCAGGACGGGCGGTACCGGTTACCGCGCGGCGCTGCCTGACCGTCCGACCGCCGGAAAGACCGGAACGGCGAACAACAACTACCACGCATGGTTCGTCGGATACACGCCCCAGCTCGCTGCGGCGGTGTGGGTCGGACACAGCGACCGGGACGTCTCGATGTCCCCCGCCCGGATCAACGGGATCCGGTACTCGCAGGTGTACGGCGGCGTCCTGCCGGCGCCCACGTGGAAGAAGTACATGGAAGTGGCCATGGCGGGACTGCCCGTCCAGGGCTTCCCCGCACCCTCCGAGAAGATCATCTACGGCGAGCGGCGCCCCGTTCCGAGTGTCGTCGGCCGGAGCATCGACTCCGCCACCCAGATCCTCCAGGAAGCCGGCTTCTCGGTACGTGTGGGCAGCGGGGTGTACTCCTCGCGTCCGCGTGGCGTTGTGGCCGCCCAGTCCCCCGGCGGAGGATCGCTCCTGACGCCCGGATCGCTCGTGGTGATCAGCCCGAGCGCGGGTCCGGCTCCGGCACCCGCACCTGCTCCCGAACCGGCTCCGGAACCGGCCCCGGAGCCCGGCCCCCCTGACAACGCGGGGCAAGGGCAGGACGGTTGAGCCGCCTCGCCCGGCTGACGGCGGGGACAGCGGCTCTGGGGCTCGGTGCGGCCGCGTGGAGCGTCCGCGAGGCCGCTGGGCCCATTCGAGTTCGCGAGCACACCGTACGCGTCCTCCCTCGGGGCGCGCCCAACCTGCGCATCCTGCATGTCTCCGACTTCCACCTTGTGCCGGGACAACACACGCGGGTTGGAGCGCTCCGTCGCCTGCGAGAGCTGGAACCCGATCTCGTTGTCTTCACCGGTGACGCCATGGGCGCGGCCGATGCGCTCCCGACGGTGCTTGGCGCTCTCGACCCGATGCTCAACCTGCCGGGCGTGTTCGTGTTCGGCTCCAACGACTACTTCGCGCCGTCGTTCCGGAACCCCTTCGTGTACTTCGCCTCCCCGACGTCGGGCAGGCCGTCCCAGCCGCCCACTCCCCTGCCTGCGGACCGGCTGGAACAGGCGCTCGTGGAGCGTGGCTGGCTCAACCTGAACAACGCCCGCGGACGGCTGACGGTCGCTGGCCACCCACTCACCTTCGTCGGAGTGGACGACCCGCACCGGGACTTCGACGTGTTCCCGGCCGATGACGGGCTTCGTGGCGTGCTGCACATCGGCGTCACCCACGCGCCGTATGCGCGCATTCTCGACGAGTTCCTCATGGACGGCTGCCAGCTCGTGTTCGCAGGCCATACTCACGGTGGCCAGGTGTGTGTCCCGTTCTACGGCGCCCTGGTCACGAACTGCGACATGCCCCGCTGGCGCGCCAGCGGGCTGCAGGGCTGGCCAGGACTGCGCCCGGACGGTCGGGCCGTGGAGCCCCGGCGGCCACTGACACCCGTCCCGCGAGAGTTGCAGGCCAGCACGGGCCCCTCGATGTGGGTGAACATCTCGGCGGGCGTGGGCACCTCGCCCTACGCCCCACTGCGGTTCGCCTGCCCCCCGGAGGTGAGCCTCCTCGTCCTTCGAGACGCCGACTGACGGATTTCAGGCGTAAGGCAGTTTCCGGCTATGCTTGTCGGGCCACGGGGTGTGGCGCAGCTTGGTAGCGCGCTTCGTTCGGGACGAAGAGGTCGTGGGTTCAAATCCCGCCACCCCGACCAGCTCATGGCCGCTGGCCTGCAACATCGCGGGCGAGCGGCCATCGTCTAGAGTCCCCCCAAGCCCTTCGACGCGAGCAGTGCGCCGAGGACGATGAACACTACGGCCATCACCGCAGCGTTGTTCGCCTGGAGCCAGTCCTTCGCGCGGGAGAGTGGGCCGAGGACCTTCTCGCCGCGGACCGCGTACAACACCACAGGGGCCGCGACGGTGGTGGAGGCGAGCACCGCAAACACCGCGACGACGACGACCTGCACCCCCGTCCCCAGTCCGCCGGCCCCGATCGAGAGGCCGGCCCCAGCGGCGAGAAGGATGATCTTCGGGTTCGCCAACGAGAGGAGCACCGCGAGCCGCGCCGCGGTCGCGGGCGTGGCAGTCTCGATGGACCGCATCCAGCCCGGGGTGTCCTTGGCCGCCCGGCGGCCCAGCCACTGCCGGACCCCCAGAGCGACCAGCGCAGCCCCGAGGACGATCCGGGTCCACGAGGCCCACGTCGGTGGCGCCTCTGGCTGCTCGATGATCCCCGCCAGCCCTGCGAACAGGGCTGTGGCCACCGCGACGCCACCGAACCAGCCTGCAAGGAAGGCACGGCTGGCGGCTGCGGCGCGAGGGGTGAAGAGCAGCAGGATCGCGGGAATGATCGGGAACGGCGATGCCGCGATGCCGATGGCGAACGGCAGCACGTCACCCAGTGCGGAGCCCATGGCAACCTCGCCTTCAACGGTGGACAGGAGCTGCGAGGGGCCCGCGAAGAGTCACGCACGCCCACCGTGCACCCTAGCCGGCACCACCGGCGACGGGGGCCACCCACGGAGGGTGGCCCGTCAGGACAGTTCGTCGGCCACGAGCTCCGCGATCTGGATGGCGTTGAGCGCGGCGCCCTTCCGCAGGTTGTCATTGGAGATGAACATGACGAGACCGTGGCCCTCGGGGGCCGCCTGGTCCGCCCGCACCCTGCCCACGAAGCTCGGATCGGCTCCCGCGGCCCGCAGCGGCGTCGGGAGGTCCACCACCTCGACGCCCGGGGCCTCGGCGAGGAGCTCCAGCGCCTGTTCGGGGCTGATGGGTCGCTCGAACTCGGCGTTCACCGAGAGCGAGTGACCGGAGAACACCGGGACACGCACGCAGGTGCCGCTCACCAGCAGATCGGGGATATCGAGGATCTTGCGGGACTCGTTGCGGAGCTTCTTCTCCTCGTCGGTCTCCCCTTGCCCGTCGTTGACCAGCGCGCCGGCAATGGCGACGACGTCGAACGCGATGGGGGCCACGTACTTGACGGGCTCCGGGAAGGTGACGGCACCGCCGTCGTAGGTGAGCGCCGTCATGTCCTGCTCGACCGCGGCCCGCACCTGGGCCTCCAACTCGCGCACTCCGGCGAGGCCGGAGCCGGACACCGCCTGGAAGGTGGTGACGACGAGGCGGCGGAGGCCGGCGGCGTCGTGCAGGACCTTCAGGACGGGCATCGCGGCCATGGTGGTGCAGTTCGGATTGGCGATGATGCCCTTGGGACGGTCCTGGGCGGCTGCCGGGTTCACCTCGGAGACCACGAGGGGGACCTCCGGGTCCATGCGCCACGCGGACGAGTTGTCCACCACCACGGCCCCGGCGGCGGCGAATTTCGGCGCGTACTCGCGGGAGGCGCTCGCCCCGGCGGAGAAGATCGCGATGTCGATGCCGGCGAGGTCGGCGGTGGCGACGTCCTCCACCACCACGTCCGAGCCCTTCCAGTCGAGAGTCGTCCCGGCGGACCGCGCGGAGGAGAAGTAGCGCATCGACGCCACCGGGAAGTCCCGCTCGACGAGGATGGCGCGCATCACGCCTCCCACCTGGCCGGTGGCGCCGACGACCGCCACGTTCAGTGCCCTGCTCATCGTCCCGTCCCTCCGTACACCACGGCCTCGGTGTCGGCCGAATCCAGCCCGAAGGCGCTGTGGATCGCCCGCACCGCATCGTCCACCCGATCGGCGGCGACCACCACGGAGATGCGGATCTCGGAGGTGGAGATCATCTCGATGTTGATCCCGGCGGCGGCGAGCGCGCCGAAGAGCGTGGCGGACACCCCCGGGTTGGTGCGCATGCCCGCGCCCACGAGGGAGACGATGCCGATGTTCGCGTTGTAGAGGATGTCGTCGAAGTCCACCTCGCCCTTCGTCCCCTGGATGGCGAGGACCGCCTCGGCCACGTCCGCCTCGGGAACGGTGAACGAGATGTCGGTCTTGTGGGTCTCGTGCGAGATGTTCTGCACGATCATGTCGATGTTCACGTCGGCCTTGGCGACGGCGGTGAAGAGGCGGGCGGCAGCGCCCGGTTCGTCACGGACGCCGACCACGGTGACCTTGCCCTGGCTCCGGTCGTGGGCCACGCCGGCGATGATCGGTTCTTCCAACTTGTCCTCCTCGGTGGGGTTGACGACCCAGGTGCCCTCCAGGTCGGAGAAGCTCGAACGGACGTGCAGCGGCACGTTGTACCTGCGGGCAAACTCCACGGCGCGCAGGTGCAGGATCTTCGCTCCGTGCGACGCGAGTTCGAGCGTCTCCTCGGTGCTGAGGCGCGGGATGCGACGGGCCGTGCGCACCACCCGCGGGTCCGCTGTGTACACGCCGTCCACGTCGGTGTAGATCTCGCAGACGTCCGCCCGCAGCGCGGCGGCGAGCGCGACGGCGGTGGTGTCGGAACCGCCCCGGCCAAGGGTGGTCACGTCGTTGTGCTCGCTCACTCCCTGGAAGCCGGCCACGATCGCCACCTGGCCGTCCTTCAGGGTGCGGACCACCCGGTCCGGCACCACCCCGATGATCGACGCCCTGCCGTACTTCGAGTCAGTCATGACGCCTGCCTGCTGGCCGGTGTAGGACCGCGCCTCGACACCCTCGGCCTGGATCGCCATCGCGAGCAGCGCCATGGAGATGCGCTCTCCGGCCGTGAGCAGGATGTCCATCTCCCGCGCGGGGGGATCGTCCGTGATCTGGGCAGCGAGGTCGAGGAGGTCGTCCGTGGTGTCACCCATCGCGGAGACCACCACGACGACGTCGCTGCCCGCCCGCCGTGTGGCCGCGATCCGGCGGGCGACCCGCTTCATCGCGGCGGCGTCCGCGACGGAGGAACCACCGAACTTCTGCACGATCAGTGCCACGCTCTTCTCCTCTCGGCGGGCACGTTCCAGCTGCCACGCTGGCCACATCCTAGGGGTGTCCCAATCGGTGATCGGCACAGATCTCGCCTCCCGGACGAGGTGGCCGTCATCGCCCTGGGCGGGGTTCGTTCATCCGGCGCCGGCCCTCGAACGCCCGACCGAGTGTGATCTCATCGGCGTACTCCAGGTCGCCACCGACCGGGAGGCCGGAGGCGAGTCTGGACACCGGGATCTCGAGGGCGGCCAGCATGCGGGCCAGGTAGGTGGCGGTCGCTTCGCCCTCGATGTTGGGGTTGGTGGCGAGGATGACCTCCTCGACGCCACCGTCCGAGAGCCGTGCCAGCAGTTCGCGGATGCGCAGCTGGTCGGGACCGACACCGCGGATCGGGTTGATCGCGCCGCCGAGCACGTGGTAGAGCCCGCGGTACTCCCGGGTCCGTTCGATCGCCGGGACATCCTTGGCATCCTCGACCACGCAGATAACCGACCGGATCCGCCGTGGGTCGGCGCAGATGCGGCACAACTCGGACTCGGACACGTTCCCGCACACCTCACAGGATCGGGACCGCTCCTTGACCGCCTCGAGCGCCCGCGCGAGCCGCCGGATATCGTCCTTCGGCGCTGCGAGGACGTGGAAGGCGATCCGTTGAGCGCTGCGGGGCCCGATCCCGGGGAGCTGGCCGAGTTCATCGATGAGATCCTGCAGCGCACCCTCGTAGACGCTCACGGCACCACTCCGTACGCAGGAGCCGGGGGGTGGGCAGGCGCCATCACAGCGGTTCCTCCGCCACGACCTTGCCGCCGAGGATCCGCTCGATCACAGCGATGCCGAGCAACCCCGCCCCCTCGGCGTCCGCGTCGTCGGGGGAGGGTTCGTCCTCCTCCAGACCTGGCCGGGTTGTCGGGGGACGGGCGGGGGCGGTGGAGGCGGGGCTGACCGGGGGGCCGGACTGAGCGTACGGTCCCGCCGCGGGGCCGGACTCGGCGGGCGCCGAAGCGGGGTGCGGTCCCGCCGGGGGGCCGGACTGGGCGGGCGCCGAAGCGGGGTGCGGTCCCGCCGCGGGGCCGGACTCAACACGCGGTCCCGCCGCGGGGCCGGACTCGACACGCGGTCCCGCCGCCGGGCCGGACTCGGCCGGCGCCGAGGCGGGTGGACCCGCGATCGGCGCCCCTGTGCGGCCCTGCACACGGAGCTTGAGTCCGAGAGTCTCCGCCAGGGCAAGCTGCACATTCTCGTCGTGACGGCCGGACCGGAAGGCGTTGCAGAGCCCCGGGGTCTCGAAGACGAGGGTCATGACGCCATCGCTGATCTCCCCGACCGTCGCACTACGCGCCACCAGTGCCCACGAGGCCCGACGGATTCGCCCGAGGGTCTCAAGGACCTCGCCCCAGCGGCGCCGCACGAGCGCGGAGTCGATCTCCTGGACGACCGAGGCCGCCGGCCCGCCCGCAACCTGCGGGTCCGTGGCCGGCGGAGAAGCCTCCAACGGGGCGGAGCCATCACCTGACGGGGCCGTGCGCCCAGGGGCGGCGGTGGTGGCGGTCGGCGGGGCGGATTCCCGCCGGCGCAGCGCCGCCGTGGCTTGCCGCGCCGCGGCGGCCGCGCGCCTCTCGGCCTCTCGCGCCCGGGCCAGCTCGCCCGCCTCCCGGGCCTCCGCCGTCGTCGACGTCTCGTTCGATCGAGCGGGCACCCCCGGGGGCGCTGAGGCCGGGACGGCCTGCGCGGACGGATGCTGCACCGGCGGGAGCGGGGCGGGAACGGGTGGTGGGAGGGAACGGTTCGCCGTGGAAACCTCCCGCTCCAGCTGCTCTACGCGGAGGGCGAGTCCGCCGTCGGCATCGGCGCCGTGCAGGAGCAGCCGCGCGCACAGCAACTCGAGCTGAAGTCGGGGCGAGGTCGCGCCGCTCATCTCCGACAAGGCGGCGCTGACAAGATCGGCGGCGCGCGATGACGCCCTGGCTCCCAGATGCTGGGCCTGGTGACGCATCCGCTCGAGCTGGTCAGGCGGAGTCGACGCGAGTGCGGGCTCCGCGGCCTCGCCCGCCAGGGCAAGCAGAACGAGGTCCCGAAGCCGCTGGAGCAGATCCTCCACGAACCTCCGCGGATCGTGCCCGGAGTTGACGACATTGTCGACCACGCGGAACAGCGACGCGCCGTCCCGCACCGCCAACGCCTCCACCGCGTCGTCGAGCAGATTCGCCGCGGTGAATCCCAGAAGCGCCGCCGCCATCCCGTAGCTCAGTTCTCCGCCGGCAGCGCCGGCGATCAGCTGGTCCAGGACCGACAGCGAGTCGCGCACCGATCCCGCACCGGCGCGCACCACCATTGGCAGAACGCCTGCCCCGACGACGACCCCCTCGTCCCGGCAGAGCACCTCCAGGTAGGAGGTGAGCACGCGGGGTGGTACCAGCCGGAAGGGGTAGTGGTGCGTGCGCGAGCGGATCGTGCCGATGACCTTTTCCGGCTCCGTGGTGGCGAAGATGAACTTCACGTGCTCGGGAGGTTCCTCGACGAGTTTCAACAGCGCGTTGAAGCCCTGCGGGGTGACCATGTGCGCCTCGTCCAGGATGAAGATCTTGTACCGGTCCCGTGCCGGGGCGAAGACGGCCCGCTCGCGAAGCTCGCGCGCGTCGTCCACCCCGTTGTGGGAGGCGGCGTCGATCTCGACGACGTCGAGCGACCCGCTCCCCCCGCGTGCCAGCTCGCGGCAGGAGTCACAGATGCCACAGGGCGTGTCGGTCGGGCCCTGGGCGCAGTTGAGGCAGCGCGCGAAGATGCGGGCCGACGTCGTCTTCCCGCACCCCCGGGGGCCGGAGAAGAGGTAGGCGTGTGTGACGCGACCGGTACGCAAAGCCGCCATCAGTGGTTCCGTCACGTGATCCTGCCCGATCACCTCAGCGAAGGTTTCAGGCCGGTAGCGGCGGTAGAGAGCGGTGGTCACAGCACGATGGTATGCGTCCCCCCTGACAGGCTGCACACGGGCCTGTGGGCAAGCAGGAACCTCCCGCGCACCCGCCAGAGCCCACCTACCCTTGCTGCATTCCTGCCCTGGGGGGGTTCGGCGAGATGACGCCACGCGAGAGGTCCGTGAATCATCATACCGGAGATGGCCATCGCACGGCCTCCGGGCTCCCCGGACTCCGGGGGCGCGGCCCGCAGGCTCCGCGAGCAACAGGCTCCCCGGGGCCTGGGCTCCTGGCGTGCTGGTCGGTGTGGCCGCCGCCGATTCGGGCAAGCGGTGGCAGATCCGGTACGATGCTTCAGGCTTGGAGGATTCGCCTAGTGGCCTATGGCGCACGCTTGGAAAGCGTGTTGGGTGCAAGCCCTCGGGGGTTCGAATCCCCCATCCTCCGCCAGAGAACGGGCCCGTGACCTGCGGTGATGTAGGAGACGGGCTCGTAGGCTGCCAAGGGATGAAACGACTCTGGTAACGGCGGTAGCAGTTGCGGTTGCAATTGCATGAAGCGCGGGTCGTCACAAGCGTGTTGGCCGGCGCCCGGCGATGTCGCCCTGGCTACGCCCAGCCGAGCAGTCTCCGACGCGATACCGGCGATCACGACAATCGCCACGACAGCTATGCCCACGATCGCGTCCATGTCACCGCCCTCCCACCTGTGTTCGGTCATTTCGTTAGTGCCTGACGCTCGCCGGGGTTGAGGGCGTCGAGGATGGTCTGCCGGGCTGGATCGATGTGGGGTGGGATGGTCTG
>JALHDK010000175.1 GCA_022838965.1 Actinomycetales bacterium
CGTTCCTGCTCCGGGCGGCGACGTTCCTCCTCGGCGCGGCGGTGGACTTCGGCATCTTCGTCTTCCTCTTCCGCGTCTTCGCGGGCCTCAGGGTGCCGCGCCGCGACCTGCTCCTCGGCGCCGCCCTGGGAGCGCTGGCCACGGCCGGGCTGCGGGTGGTCGGGACCTCGCTCTTCGGTGTCACGGGTAACCCGTTGCTGGCGTCCGCCGCGGCGGTGGTGACCATCCTCCTGTGGGTCAACCTCGTCGCCCGCATCACGCTGATCGTCGCGGCGTTCACCGCCAACCCGCCTGCCCCCGTGGTTCCGGAGTCGCCCGAGGAGGTCCACTTCGACCATGAACCCAACTACGTCACCCTCTCCGCTCCCGAGACCCTCGAGTGGGACCACCAGGCCACCACGGGCACCCTGGCGCCCTCCCCCCAGGCAGAACCGGCGCCGGAGAGCGCTCCGGAGCAGGTCCGGCGTCGGGGCGGCCTCATCGGGTGGCTGAAGCGCCGTAGGATCGAACGACTGGAACGCAGACTCGCGGAGGCGCGCGAGTCCTACTACCGCTGAGGACCACCGTGTTCGCCATCATTCCCGCCGGCGGAGTCGGGAGCAGGCTCTGGCCCCTCTCCCGCCGCGCCGCCCCCAAGTTCCTGCTCGACCTCACCGGGGACGGTCGGTCCATGGTGCGCGCCACCGTGGACCGGTTGTCGCCCCTGTGCGACGGCGCGGTCGTAGTTACGGGTGTCGGCCATGCCGCGACCGTGTCCGCCCACCTGGAGGGCACGGGTGCCGAGGTCATCGCGGAACCCTCGCCCCGTGACTCGATGGCAGCGATCGGGCTGGCCGCCGCGGTCATCCACCAGCGGCACGGGGATGTCGTGATCGGCTCGTTCGCGGCCGATCATGTGATCAGGGACGAGGACGCGTTCCGTGCCGCGGCCTCCGCGGCCGTGGACGCTGCCGCGGCCGGATGGCTGACGACCATCGGGATCCGCCCCACCGAGCCGTCCAGCGCGTTCGGATACATCGAGCAGGGGGAGGCCCTGCCCGCGCCGCTGGTGGGCCGGGTGGTGGCGCGGTTCGAGGAGAAGCCCGACGCGGCGCGCGCGGCCGAGTACCTGGTAACGGGTCGGTATCTCTGGAACGCCGGCATGTTCGTGGCCCGCACGGGAATGCTGCTCGGCGCGCTCGCCGAACTGCACCCCGGGTTGCACGCGGGTCTCCTCCGCCTCGCCCGGGCGTGGGACACGCCGGCGCGGGAGGAGGTCCTCGCAGCCACGTGGCCGACGCTCGACCGGATGGTCATCGACCGTGCCATCGCCGAGCCGCTGTCCACCCGTGGGCGGGTGGCGGTCGTGCCCGCCGACATGGGGTGGAGCGACATCGGCGATTTCGACGCCGTCGCCGAGCTGGCCCCCTGCCCCCCCGCCGTCGCCGTGGGCGCCGCGGGCGCGTGGGTGCACGCCTCCCGCCCCGTCGCCGTCGTCGGAATCCCGGGGGCGGTCGTGGTGGAGACCCCGGACGTGATCCTCGTGACCACCCGCGAGCGTGCCCAGGATGTCAAGGCGGCAGTCGACGCGCTCTCCGGGTCGCTGGAGGAGTTGCGGTAACGATGACCGTTCGCGCCAGGGTCCGCGCGCTCGCCTCGGAGCTGGAGGGTGAGCTCGTCGACCTGCGCCGCGACCTGCACGCGCATCCCGAGCTGGGCTTCACCGAGCATCGCACGACGGCGGTGGTCGCCGAGCGGCTGCGACTCGCCGGCCTCGACGTCCGTCAGCTCTCGGACACGGGGCTCATCTGCGACATCGGGTCCCCGGGCCCGCAGGGGCTGGTGGGCCTGCGGGCCGACATCGACGCCCTGCCGATCCCGGAGCGCACGGGCCTGCCCTTCTCGTCGCTGAACCCCGGGGTCTCGCACGCCTGCGGGCACGACCTGCACACCGCCATCGCGGTGGGTGCCGCGCTCATCCTCGGCCGCCTCGCGGCGGATGGCGATCTCCCCGCCGGGGTCCGGGTGATCTTCCAGCCCGCCGAGGAGGTGCAGCCCGGCGGTGCCGAGCTCCTCATGGGTCTCGGCGTGCTCGACGGCGTGGGGCAGATCTACGCGCTGCACTGCGACCCGAAGCTGGACGTGGGCCGGGTAGGGTCCAAGACGGGCGCGATCACGTCCTCCTCCGACGCGATCCGGGTCGACGTGCGCGCGGGCGGGGGGCACACCTCGCGGCCGCACCTGACCGGCGACGTGGTCTTCGCGCTCGGCCAGGTGATCACGCAGACGGGAGCCGTGCTCGATCGGCGGATCGACGCGCGCCACGGCGTCAACCTGACCTGGGGGATGGTGAACGCGGGCTTCGCGCCCAACGCGATTCCGGCGGAGGGGTTCGTGCACGGCACGCTGCGCTGCCTGGACGTTGCCGCGTGGGACCTGGCCGGGGAGATCGCGGTCGAGGCGATCGGCCACATCCTCGCGCCCCTCGGCGTCGAGGTCGAGATCGACCGTGTCCGTGGCCTGCCGCCGGTGGTGAACACCCCGTGGGAGGTGGCGGTGCTCGAGTCCGCCGCCCGCGCCGTGCTCGGCGACGACGGGGTGGTGCCGACCGAGCAGTCGCTCCTCCGGCTGTTCGTGGCCTCCCAGCCCACACGTGGAGTCGACGTGGGATCCATCGAGTTCCTCCACAAGCGCATCGTCGAGGAGCGCGACAGGGGAACGCCCTGCGTCATCGTCTCGACCGAACTCGACGAGGTCCTGAACCTCGCCGACCGGATCGCGGTGATGTATCGCGGACGGATCGTCGGCATCGTGCCCGGCACCACGTCCCGCGACGTGCTCGGCCTCATGATGGCGGGGGTGCCCCTCGAGGAGGCCCAGGAACAGGCCGCTGCCCATCACACCACCATGGGTGCCCTCGACGAGGAGGAAGCCGGCAACGACTCCTACCGTGAGGCCGCACGCGAACAGGAGGAAGAACTGTGAGCGACCAGGTCCCCGAGAAGGTTCCGTCGCCGGCGAAGGAACCGGCGACGACGCTCCGCAGCGACGTCCAGACGCCTCCCGAGGGGCGGTCGCAGGGCTCCCTGGCCCGCGACATCCTCTCCAGCTCCTGGCTGGTCCCCATCCTCGCGGTGGTGATCGCGCTCGCGATCGGTGCCATCCTCATCGCCTTCGCCGACCCGCGTGTCCAGCAGACCGCGGGGTACATCTTCGCCCGTCCCGGCGACTTCTTCTCGGCGGTGTGGGACAAGGTGTCCGCGGCCTACTCCGCGCTGTTCCGGGGTGCCATCTTCGACTGGCAGGCCACCACCACCGTGCGGCGCATCAGGCCGCTGACGGAGTCGCTGGTGTTCGCGACCCCCCTGATCCTCGCGGGCCTGGCGGTCGCCATCCCGTTCCGGGCGGGGATGTTCAACATCGGTGGGCAGGGCCAGGTCATCCTGGGCGCCCTCACCGCCGGCTGGATCGGCTACGCGATCTCGCTGCCCCCGGTGATCCACCTGCTCGTCGCCCTCCTCGGCGGCATGATTGGTGGGGCGCTCTACGCCTCGATCGCCGGTATCCTCAAGGCCCGCACGGGGGCCAACGAGGTCATCGTCACGATCATGCTCAACAACATCGCCGGATTCCTGATCCTCTACCTGCTGAAGCAGCAGTGGTTCACGAACACCGGCTCCCCGCTCCCGCAGTCACCCCCGGTCAAGTCCACCGCCAGCCTGCCCCTGCTCCTCAACCCGCCGTTCCGGCTGCACCTCGGTTTCATCATCGCCATCCTCGCCACGGTGTTCGTGTGGTGGCTGATGGAGCGCTCGACGGTCGGCTTCGAGTTCCGGGCCGCTGGAGCGAACCCCAGCGCGGCGCGCACGGCGGGCATCTCCGTCAGCAAGGTCATCATCCTCGTCATGGTGGTCGCGGGTGCCTTCGCCGGGCTCGCCGGGGCCAACCAGGTCCTGGGAACGGAATCGCGGCTGACGACGGGCATCGCAGGGAGCCTCGGCTTCGATGCCATCACGGTCGCCCTTCTCGGCCGGTCACGTCCCCTGGGGACGTTCCTGTCAGGCCTGCTCTTCGGCGCCCTCAAGGCCGGCGGATACGTCATGCAGTCCCAGACCGGGACCCCCATCGACATCGTCCTCGTCGTCCAGTCCATCATCGTGCTCCTCGTGGCGGCCCCGCCGCTCGTGCGCGCGATCTTCCGGCTCCCGGCTCCGGGATCCAGGCCCCGGGTCACCGCCAAGGTCAAGGAGGTGGCGGCATGAACGTCAACACCGCGATGACCACCGATGTGGTCGAGAAGCCCATCGAATGGAAGTTGCCGATCACCTACGGCATTCTCGCGCTCGTCGCGATCGTGCCCACCTGGTAGCGGTCAAG
>JALHDK010000587.1 GCA_022838965.1 Actinomycetales bacterium
GCATTGGGACGCGAGCCGCGTGCAGCGGCGCTACCACTGGCCGGAGGCGAACCCATGCCTGAGGAGCGGGAACGCGGAGTCGACGAGGAGCCACTCACCGTGACGGAGGAGGCCGGAGCAGCACCTGCCGAAGAGGATGTCTTCCAGACCCGCGAGGGCCGTGGGGTGCGCAGCCTCGCCCAGATGCTGGCCATCCTGCAGGTCATCGGCCTGATGATCCTGGTGGGAGCGATGGTCTCCTACCATACCGCCATCTCCGAGGGCATGGAGCTGCGGGGGTACGCCGCCGACGCCTACTCGGACGTCGTGGAGACCGCCGATGTGATGGTGGGGCCTTGGATTCTCGGCGTCCCGGTGCTTGCCCTATTCGTCGGGGCCGTAGCGTACGGCCTATGGACGATACGGGGATGGGGCCGGCGCCTCGCGCTCATCCTGTGTGTGCTCCTCGTGGTCGTGGGCATCGGGCTGGCCCAGATGATACGGCTCGACATCGACCAAAGCTGGCTGATGGCGGACGCGGAGTTGGACGCCATAGAGGGCGCGGGCGACGACGAGAGCCAGGACCTCACCGGGACCGTTCTCCTCGGCCTACTGCTGCTCCCCACCGTCGGCCGCGTCTTCGCCCTCGCCGAAGCGCAGCTCCACGCGCGCGAGGCGCGCTTCAAGATCGATGGCGCCGCTCCGCGTGACCACTTCGTCGTCGAGCGCGATGTAGCCCAGCTCTGACGGCCCGTGGGGCCGGAAGCGTTGTGCTACACTAGCCGTCGTGACGGACGCCATCCACACAGAGCCGGAGCGAACGGAGCCGCCCGCTGGACTGGCGGCCCTGCGGCGCGTGCTGCAGTTCATGGCTCCCTACCGTCGCATGTTCATTCTGGCAATCCTGGTGCTCGGCGTCCGCGCCGCGGCCCAACTCCTCACCATCTACTACGTCAGTGAGGTTCTCGGAGCGACCGATGGCGGCGTCGCGGCGCCCATCGCGAGCGTAACTGACTCCCTCGCGGGCGCGGCCAAGGAGGCCGTCGCGCCGAGCCGTGCTGACACCCTTCAGCGCATGACCATCGCGACCAGCAAGGTCCTCGCGTTCGGCCTGCTCTCGGTGTTCTGCTACAGCCTCGGCCTGTACCTCTGGGATCGCGCCGCTCAGAAGACGATCCGCGACATCAACCTGAAGAACAAGCGCGTGCTGGTCCGGGTGGACTTTAACGTGCCCCTGGACAAGGCCCTGAACGTCACCGATGACACGCGCATCCGCGCGGCCGT
>JALHDK010000176.1 GCA_022838965.1 Actinomycetales bacterium
GCCTCGGCGACGGCGGTGTACTCGGCGACATTGTTCGTGGTCCGCCCCAGATAGCCGCCCCGCTCGACGAGGACCCGGCCCTCGTCGTCGCGAATGACGAAGCCGAAGCCGGCCTCTCCGGGATTACCGCGCGCTCCCCCGTCGGTGTTGACGACGAGTCGCCTCACGTCATCCTCACGAGGATGTACAGGTGCTCCTCCGACGTGACGACGACGTCCGCCGGAGTCGCGCGGATCTCCTCGAGCTCCGTCAGTGGCAGTTCGATGCCCGCTCCCTCCGTCCGGCTCCCGTACAGCGCGACGGCCCCGAGGCCTCCCGTCTGGGAACGGATGTCGTCGTAGAGCGCGACCAGGTCGGCCGGAAGGCTGGCCGCGAGCGCGTCACGCTGCGCGCGCACGGCGGCGGCGTCGTCGTCGAGCTTCCGGAACTCGGCGTCCCGCTCGGCAGAGCGGGCGCGGATCTCGTCGGCGGTTGCCCTGGCCCGCTCCTCCACGGCGGCCAGTTCCGCCTCCGCGGCCTCGACCGCCTCCATCTGTTCGAGTTCCTGGTCCTCGAGCGCGGACGTGCGGTTGGCGAGGAGCGCGATCTCCTGCTGCATGGCCTGCACGTCCTTCGCCGTCGCCCCCACGGCGTCGATCCGTGCCTGGTACCGCGCGGCCCGTTGCCTGATCTGCTCGACGTCGCTCTCGACCCGGGCCAGGTCGCGGCGAAGGTCGGTGAGCCGCGTCATCGCCCGTACCCGCTCGGCCTCCACGTCCCTCGCGCGGATCTCGAGGCCGGTGATCTCCGCGAGCACCGGGAGTGTCCGGCGCTCGTACGCCAGGCGCGCGAGCCGGGTGTCCAGCCTCTGGAGGTCAAGAAGGCGGCGTTGGTCCTCGACGGCAGCCCGGAGCATGGCGGTCCTCTCGTTCGAAAGACGAGTGGGCCCGGCCGGTCTCGAACCGACGACCTCCGCGGTGTAAGCGCGGCGCTCTGGCCAACTGAGCTACAGGCCCCCGACGATCCTACCGTCGGGGTGAGCTAGGATCGGCCCCGCGCGATCAGCCGGATGCCGGACCACGCGGATCCCGCCGAGATGGCGGACGTGGTGTGCAGACCCGCCGTGCGCGCGGCCTCCTCGACCTCGGAGGGCCGGACGTGGCCCGCGCGGCCCGGCTTCGGCGTCAGCACCCACACAAGGCCGCCGTTGTCCAGGTTCGCGGCCGCGTCGACGAGAAGGTCGGCGAGGTCCTCCGTTTCGGCGTCATCCGCCCGCCACCAGATCACGGCCCCGTCGACGACGTCCCCGTAGTCGGGATCGACGAGGGCCGTCCCCGTGGCCGCCTCGATGGCGGCACGGATGAGCTGGTCCGCATCCTCGTCGACGTAGTACTCCTGGACCACGTTCCCTGCCGTGAAGCCGAAGTTCAGCCCCGGTCCAGGGCTCCCGGGCATCTCCCGCCTCCCTGCTGTTGAACCCACGGAATCCACGGTATCGCACGGCGCCATCCTCAGGGATGGCGCACTGTTCGTCCACGGCCGGGAACGCACCCGGGCGCAACTCCCCGGGCAGAAAAGGTGAGCTGGATTACGATGGGGATCACGCGAATCCCGCCCACGGTTTTCGGTGGGGCCAGAGAGTAAGGACGCATCTTGGCAATCCAGGAAAGATCCAACCCGCTGATCAACGGTCTGCTCAGCGCGGTTCCTGACATCGACCGCGATGAGACCCAGGAGTGGCTCGACTCCCTTGACGACCTGATCGACGAGAAGGGCGGCCCGCGGGCCCGCTACATCCTCCTGTCCATGCTCAAGCGGGCCCGCGAGCGCTCGGTCTCGGTCCCGACGTCACTCAACACGCCGTACGTCAACACGATCGGCGTCCACGAGGAGCCCTACTTCCCGGGCGACGAGACGATGGAACGCCAGTTCCGCCGGTGGATCCGGTGGAACGCGGCGGTGATGGTGACGCGCGCGCAGCGCCCCGGCATCGGCGTGGGCGGGCACATCTCGAGCTACGCGTCGGTGGCGACCCTGTACGAGGTCGGCTTCAACCACTTCTTCCGCGGCAAGCACCACCCGGGCGGCGGCGACCAGGTGTTCTTCCAGGGTCACGCGGCACCGGGGAACTACGCCCGTGCCTTCATCGAGGGCAGGCTCACGGCCGCGGATCTCGACGGCTTCCGGCAGGAGTACTCGCGGCCGAGCGGCGGGCGGGGCCTGCCCTCCTACCCGCACCCCCGCCGCATGGAGGACTTCTGGGAGTTCCCGACCGTGTCGATGGGCCTCGGCCCGGCCCAGGCGATCTACCAGGCGTGGGTGAACCGCTACCTGCACAACCGCGGCATCAAGGACACCTCGCAGCAGCGCGTGTGGGCGTTCCTGGGTGATGGCGAGATGGACGAGCCCGAGTCGCGCGGGATGCTGCAGCTCGCCGCCCAGCAGGGCCTCGACAATCTCACGTTCGTCGTCAACTGCAACCTGCAGCGCCTCGACGGCCCGGTCCGCGGGAACGGCAAGATCATCCAGGAGCTGGAGGCTTTCTTCCGCGGCGCGGGCTGGAATGTCATCAAGGTCATCTGGGGGCGGGAGTGGGACCCGCTGCTCAACGCGGACAAGGACCGGGCGCTGGTCAACCTGATGACCAACACCCTCGACGGCGATTACCAGACCTTCAAGGCGAACGACGGCGCCTACGTGCGGGAGCACTTCTTCGGGCGTGATCCCCGCACCAAGGCCCTCGTCGCCAACATGACGGACGACCAGATCTGGGCGCTGCGTCGCGGTGGCCACGACTACCGGAAGGTCTACGCCGCCTACAAGGCGGCCACGGAGCACACCGGCCAGCCGACGGTCGTCCTCGCGCACACCATCAAGGGCTACGGCCTCGGTCCGTCGTTCGCGGGCCGGATGGCGACCCACCAGATGAAGAAGATGAAGGTCAAGGACCTCAAGGCGCTGCGCGACCTGCTGCAGATCCCCATCTCCGACGAGCAGCTCGAGGCCGACCCGTACAACCCGCCCTACTACCAGCCCCCGGCCGACCACCCGGCGCTGGAGTACATGCTCGAACGGCGCAGGGCGCTGGGCGGCTTCCTCCCCGAGCGGATGGCACCGAAGCAGCGCAAGCTCACGCTTCCCGGCGACAAGCCGTTCGAGATCCTCAAGGGCGGCTCGGGACACCAGGAGGTCGCCACCACCATGGCCTTCGTCCGGTTGCTCAAGGAGCTCATCAAGGACAAGGACATCGGCCGGCGGATCGTCCCGATCATCCCGGACGAGGCGCGGACCTTCGGGCTCGACTCGATCTTCCCGACCGCGAAGATCTTCAACACCGCCGGCATGAACTACACGGCGGTGGACCATGACCTGATGCTGTCCTACAAGGAGTCGGAGCAGGGCCAGATCCTCCACCTGGGCATCAACGAGGCCGGCTCCGCAGCCGCGCTGCAGGTGGTGGGCACCAGCTACGCCACCCAGGGCGAACCCATGATCCCCGTCTACATCTTCTACTCGATGTTCGGCTTCCAGCGGACGGGTGACCAGTTCTGGGCCGCCGGCGACCAGCTGGCGCGCGGCTTCGTCATCGGCGCCACCGCCGGGCGCACCACGCTGGCCGGTGAGGGTACCCAGCACATGGACGGACACTCGCCGATCCTCGCTGCGACCAATCACGCCTTCGTGATCTACGACCCCGCCTACGCCTACGAGATCCGCCACATCGTGCGCGACGGGCTGCAGCGGATGTACGGGCAGAACGAGACCCGTGACCAGAACGTCATGTACTACCTGACCGTCTACAACGAGCCGATGGTCCAGCCCGCGGAACCGCCGGACGTGGATGTGGAGGGCATCCTCAAGGGCATGCACCGGGTGGCCGGCCACGACCACGCCGGCGGTCCGAAGGTGCAGCTCCTCGCGTCCGGGGTGGGCGTGCCGTGGGCCCTCCACGCGAAGCAGCTGCTGCGGGACGACTGGGGTGTCGACGCGGCCGTGTGGTCCGTGACCTCGTGGAACGAGCTGCGGCGCGAGGGCGTCGAGGCGGACCAGCACAACTTCCTCCACCCGGAGGAGGAGCGGCGCGTCCCCTTCGTCGCACGCCGGCTCGGGGAGACGGAGGGTCCGATCATCGCGACGTCGGACTACGACCACATGGTCCCGGACCTCATCCGCCCGTGGGTTCCCCGCCCCTACTACACCCTGGGGGCGGACGGGTTCGGCTTCTCCGACACCCGCGCCGCGGCCCGCCGCCACTACTTCATCGACGCCCACTCCATGGCGGCGCGGACCCTCCAGGCGCTCGCCGAGGCCGGCCAGTACGACGGCGGAGCGGTGGCCCGCGC